>JBEAQO010000100.1:0-5679 GCA_041163825.1 Actinomycetota bacterium
TCGATCGGGAAGATCGCGACGGTCGAGCCGTACTCGGGCGACATGTTGCCGATGGTCGCGCGGTTGGCGACCGGGACCGATGCGACGCCCTCACCGTGGAACTCGACGAACTTCCCGACGACCCCGTGCTGGCGGAGCCGCTCGGTGATCGTGAGGACGAGGTCCGTCGCGGTGGCGCCCCGTGGGAGCTCCCCCGTCAGCTCGAAGCCGACCACCCGCGGGACCAGCATGGACACGGGCTGGCCGAGCATGGCGGCCTCGGCCTCGATGCCGCCCACGCCCCAGCCCAGCACCCCGAGGCCGTTGACCATCGGTGTGTGCGAGTCGGTCCCCACGAGGGTGTCGGGGTAGGCCCACGCCTCGCCGCCGCGATCGCCGACGAAGACCACTCGAGCGAGGTGCTCGATGTTCACCTGGTGGACGATGCCGGTGCCGGGCGGCACGACGCGCAGGCCGTCGAACGCGACCTGACCCCAGCGCAGGAACTGGTAGCGCTCGAGGTTGCGCTCGTACTCGAGCGCGATGTTGCGCTCCAGCGCGTCGGGGGTGCCGAAGACATCGGCGATGACCGAGTGGTCGATCACGAGCTCGGCGGGCACGAGGGGGTTCACCCGGGACGGGTCGCCCCCGAGCTCGACGACGGCCTCACGCATCGCCGCGAGGTCGACGACGGCCGGCACGCCCGTGAAGTCCTGGAGG
Source organism: Actinomycetota bacterium (assembly GCA_041163825.1). Taxonomy (GTDB): domain Bacteria; phylum Actinomycetota; class Nitriliruptoria; order Nitriliruptorales; family Nitriliruptoraceae; genus JBEAQO01. Next base: position 700 of record JBEAQO010000100.1, read on the forward strand.
AGCACGCGCGCGGGGGTGAAGGCGATCTCGTGCTCGGCCGGGGCATCGGGGTCCCACTCCGCGAGGGCGCGGACGTGGTCGTCCAGGACGAGGCGGCCGTCGCGGTTGCGCAGCACGTTCTCGAGCAGGATGCGCAGCCCGTAGGGCAACCGGTCGGCACCGGGGACCGCGTCGAGCCGGGCGATGCGGAGCCTTCGGCCCCCCACCTGGAGGGCGTCGCTGCCCGTGCTCGCCATCGTCAGGTCCTCCACTCGTGTCGACCGATCGCGCGTCCCGCGCGTCCCGCGCGTTCCGAGCGAGCCTACCGGCGGGGCCAGCAGCGCCTGCCGGGTCGGAGTCGCCTCGGGCGCCCCTAGCATGGGATGGACGCGTCCGACCCAGCGCCCCGGGAGGTCTCCGTGCCCGATCTCGTCCTCGTCCGCCACGGGCAGTCGCTGTGGAACCTCGAGAACCGCTTCACCGGCTGGGTCGACGTGCCGCTGACCGCGCAGGGCGAGGCCGAGGCCGTCCGGGCCGGCGAACTGCTTCGGGGGCGCGACTTCGCCGTCGCCTACACCTCGGCGCTCACCCGCGCCCAGGAGACGCTGCGCATCGCGCTCGCGACGATGGGCGTCGAGGTCCCGGTGATCCGCGATGCGGCGCTCAACGAGCGGGACTACGGCGAGCTCGCCGGGCTCGACAAGGCCGCGACGGCGGAACGCTTCGGTGCGGAGCAGGTCCACGTCTGGCGGCGCTCCTACGACGTCGCTCCCCCCGGTGGCGAGTCCCTGGCGGACACGGCCGCACGGACCCTCCCCTTCTTCGAGCGGGCGATCCTCGGTGACGTCCGGCAGGGCAAGGACGTGCTCGTCGTGGCCCATGGCAACTCGAACCGCTCCATCGCGATGCGTCTCGACGGGCTCGGCCCCGACGAGGTCGTGCGGCTGGAGCTCGCGACCGGGGTGCCGATCGTCTACGGGCTCGCGCTGGACGGCACCGTGCGCTCGCGCGAGGAGCTCGGCTGAACGCGGGCCCACGGGACCGCCTCGTACGTGCGCTCGAGGCGCACGCGGTGCTCGACGCCCGCGAGGAGGCGGCTCGGCGACGCACGCTGCGGATGCTCGAGTGGCTGGCCGACCCCTTCGACCGGGACGCCGATCCCTGCCACGTGACGGGCTCGGCCATCGTCGTCGACCCGACGGGTCGGGTCCTGCTGCACCGCCACGTGCGGCTCGGGCGCTGGCTCCAGCCGGGCGGACACGTCGAGCGCGGGGAGGACGTCCACGAGGCGGCGCGGCGCGAGACGCTCGAGGAGACCGGCGTCGAGTCGGTCCACCCGTCGGGCGGACCGCTGCTGCTGCACGTCGACGTCCACGAGGGGCCGCTCGGTCACGTGCACCTCGACGTGCGCTGGCTCCTCGAGGTCCCCGGCGGGACGGGAACACGGCCCCGCACCGACGCCGCGTGGTTCGAGCCCGTGGCGGCGCGTGCGCTCGCCGACCGCTCGCTCGACGACGCGCTGCGTGCGCTCACCCTGCGAGCACCGCGTCCGAGCACGGAGCGCGCCGAGCGCGAGGACCGGGCCTAGAAGAGCCGAGGGTGGCGCTCGTCCTCGCCACGGAGCAGGCCGAGGTCGACCTCGACCCACCCGATGCCCCGGGACTCCGCGAGCACGCGCGCCTGGGGCTTGACGATGGTGGCGGCGAGGACACCGCGCAGTCCCGCCAGGTCGGGGTCCCGCGCCAGCCGCTCCAGGTAGCGGGTGAGCTGCTCGACGCCATCGATCTCGCCGATGCGCTTGACCTCGACGACGACGGCCGAGCCGTCGGGGTCGCGGCAGAGCAGGTCGACCGGACCGAGGTCCGTACGGAACTCGCGCTGGACCGTGACGAGGCCCGGCTCGACGTGATCGGGATGGGCGGCCAGGAGCTCCTGCAGCTCGCGCTCGACCCCGTCGAGGGTGAGGCCGCGCTCGGTGTCGAGCGCGTGCGAGGTGTCGACGAGCACGTCCTCGAACTCGATGGTGAGCACCTCGCCCTTGGGGTTGGTGACCGTCCAGCGCGTCCCGTCGTCGACGAGGACGTTGGGGGCGTTCATCCAGTTCAGCGGCTTGTAGGCACCGACGTCGGCATGGATCGCCACGCAGCCGTCGGCCTTGACCATCACGAGGCGCACGGCGCTCGTCAGGGTCGACGAGAGGCGGCCGGCGTAGGTGGCCGAGCATCGGGCGACGACGAGGCGCATGCGGCGACGCTAGTCGCGCCCCGACCCCCGGGGCCCGGGGGCCCCTCGGCTACCCTCACCGGGATGCCGGTGCGGCCGCTCGCGCGCACCCCGAGGTGCGGCGCCGGGCCGCGTCCGGAGCCGGCCGGTGCGTGGAACGGATCCCTGGTGGCGCTGCGGGTCGGGCTCGTCGGGCTGCCCAACGTCGGCAAGTCGACCCTGTTCAACGCCCTCTCGCGCGCCGGTGCGGAGGCCGCCAACTTCCCGTTCTGCACCATCGAACCCAACGTGGGGGTCGTTCCGGTCCCGGACCCCCGCCTCGACCGGCTCGCCGAGCTCGCCGCCTCGGCCAAGGTGGTCCCGACGGCGATCGAGTTCGTCGACATCGCGGGGCTCGTCGCGGGGGCCTCGCGCGGCGAGGGGCTCGGCAACCAGTTCCTGGCCCACATCCGCGAGGTCGATGCGGTCTGCCACGTCGTGCGCTGCTTCGAGGACCCCGACGTCGTGCACGTGGAGGGTCGCGTCGATCCCGCGTCCGACATCGCCACGGTCACGACCGAGCTCGTGCTCAAGGACCTCGAGACCGTCGAGCGACGCCATGAGCGGGCCCAGCGCGCCGCCAAGGGCGGCGACCGCGAGCTCGCGCGCCAGGTCGCGGAGCTCGGCGCCCTGCTCGCGCACCTCGGCGAGGGTCGGACCGCCGCGTCCTTCCCCGGCGAGCTCGACGCCGAGCTCGCGAGGGAGCTCTCCCTGCTGACCGCGAAGCCGGTCCTCTATGCCGCCAACGTCGCCGAGCGCGACCTCGCGACGGGCAACGCCCACGTCGACGCCGTCCGCGGGCTCGCGGCGGCCGAGGGAGCGGAGGTCGTCGTCGTCTCGGCGCGCGTGGAGGCCGAGCTCGCCGAGCTCGATGCGGCCGAGCGCGACGAGTACCTGGCCTCCCTCGGTGTGACCGGCTCGGGCCTCGACCGGTTGATCGCGAGCGCCTACCGGCTGCTCGGGCTCCGAACGTTCTTCACCGCCGGACCCAAGGAGGCGCGCGCTTGGACCGTCACGGCCGGCTCGACCGCCCCGCGGGCGGCGCGTGAGATCCACTCGGACATCGAGCGCGGCTTCATCCGCGCCGAGGTGATCGCCTACGACGACTACGCGGAGCTCGGGAGCGAGGCGGCCGCCCGCGACGCCGGACGGCTGCGCTCCGAGGGCCGCGACTACGTCATCGCCGACGGCGACGTCGTGCACTTCCGCTTCAACGTCTGAACCCGAACCGCGGACGACCCGTCCGCCCGAGCACGGAGGACCCGATGCCCCGCTCCAACCCGATCACCCGCCTCGAAGTGGCGGCCTGTCCGACGCACCGCATGGAGGTGCGTCACTACGCGTCCCACGAGGTCGGCTGCGACTGCTTGAACGAGGAGCGCCGGAGCGAGCTCGCCACTCGGCTCGAGGAGGCCCGCGCGGAGGGCAACCCGCTCGCGGAGATGGCCGAGTGAGGGACGCGCGCACCGATGCCTGACGAGCTCGGGGGACGGCTGGCCCGCGGGGGACGCCTCGCGGCGACGACGGTCGCCGGTGCCACGGGGCTCGCCGCCGCACGCGCGAAGCGCCTGCTCGGCGCCGAGGACGAGGGCCTCGAGGCGCACCACGAGTTCGCCGGCCGACTCGCCAACGTCCTCGGGGACATGAAGGGCGCGGCCATGAAGGTCGGCCAGCTGCTCTCCTTCGTCGACCTCGACCTCCCGCCCGACGTCCTCTCCGCCTACCACAAGGGGCTCAAGCGCCTGCGCGATGCCGCCCCGAGCTTCGACGCGGAGGCCATCGGCGCGGTCGTTCGCGAGGCCTACGGGGCCCCGGCCGACGAGGTGTTCGCGAGCTTCGACCCGGTCCCCCTCGCGGCCGCATCGATCGGACAGGTCCATGCCGCCACGCTCGCCGACGGGCGCGAGGTGGTCGTGAAGGTGCAGTACCCCGGGGTCGCCGAGGCGGTCTCGGCGGACCTGCGCAACGCGGAGACCTTCGCGCCGCTCGCGCGCGTCCTCTCCCCCAACCAGGAGATCCGGCCGCTGCTCGACGAGCTGCGCGAGCGCATCACGGACGAGCTCGATTACCGGCGGGAGGCGCAGTACCAGGGGGCGTTCGCGTCCCGGTACCGCGGTCACCCGTTCATCGTGGTGCCCGACGTCGTCAAGGAGCTCTGCAGGGATCGCGTGCTCGTCGCCGAGCGCATCCGCGGCGAGCGCTTCGAGGACTTCGTCGAGACGGCCTCCGACGCCGACAAGCAGGACGTCGGTGAGATCGTGTTCCGCTACGCCTTCGGCTCCATCGGTCGCTTCCGGTTGTTCAACGGCGACCCCCATCCGGGCAACTACCTGATCCTCCCCGGCGATGGGCGCCGTGCCGGCCCGCGGGTGGCCTTCCTCGACTACGGCTCGGTCAAGATGTTCTCCACCGACGACTTCGCCGCGATGCGGCGCATCGAGGACGCCATGTCCCACGACCGACGCGACGAGGCCCTGACCGCGCTCACCGAGGCCGGGTTCATCCCCCGCGCCCAGGACGTCGACCTCGACGTGGTCTACGAGTGGTTCCGGCTGTACACCCGTCCGGTCGTCGCCGAGCAGCCCTTCACGTTCACGCCGGAGTTCGCCCGGGACGTGCTGAGCTCGACGACCGACCCGAGGAGCCCCTACACCGACGTCATCCGACGGCTCAACCTCCCGCCCGAGTACCTGCTGCTCAACCGCATCCAGTGGGGGCTGAACTCGGTGCTCGCTCGGC
>JBEAQO010000101.1:0-4160 GCA_041163825.1 Actinomycetota bacterium
TCCTACGAGGCGGTGCTCGCCGACGCCGAGGTCGAGGCGGTCTACCTCCCCCTTCCCAACGACCTCCACCTGCCGTGGGTGACGCGCGCGCTCGAGGCCGGCAAGCACGTGCTGTGCGAGAAGCCGCTCGGCCTGACGGCCGACGAGGTCGTCCGGATGCACGCGACCGCGGAGGCGGCCGGGCTGGTGCTCGCCGAGGCCTGGATGACGCCGTTCTCCCCCCGCTGGCGCGCCTCGATCGAGGCGGCCGAGCGCGGCGAGGTCGGAGCGGTCCGCCACGTGCGCACCGAGTTCACCTTCCCCCTCGGCCCCGAGAAGCGCACCAACTACCGCTTCGCTCCCGAGCACGGCGGGGGCTCGCTCTACGACGTCGGCATCTACGCCCTCGGCCCCGCGCTGCGCCTGCTCGGCGACGACCCGGCCGGCATCGAGGTCCTCGTCGACCGCGACCCGACCGGGGTCGACCTCACCACGGTGGTCCTCTTGGACCACGGCGATGGCCGTGTGGCGAGCGCGATGACGTCCTTCGGCCTGCCCGACCGTCAGTTGCTCGAGATCACCGGGACCGAGGGCCGCATCGTCGTCGACACGGTGGCCCATACGAACCCGACCGGTGCGCCGGCCCCGCGCCTCGAGCGGCACGGTGAGGCGCCGCGTGCGCTGACCTACGACGACTTCGATCCCTACGCCCGGATGCTGCAGGCGTTCCACGCGGCCGTCCGGGGCGACGCGCCGTGGCCACGACCGGCGAGCGACGAGGTCGCGCTGGCGCGCGTGGTCGACCGCGTGCGCGAGCGCGGCGGCGCACGGGCGTGAGCCGAGCACCGGACCCGGTGCCCGTCGCACCGCGGTCCGAGCTGCTCGCGATCCCCTCCGGGGTCGAGCTCCACCTCGTGCGCTGGGAGCCGTCCGACCCCGACCCCGCGCTCCCGCCGGCGCTGCTCGTCCACGGGCTCGCCTCGAACGCGCGGCTGTGGGACGGGGTGGCACGTTCGCTCGCCGCGAGGGGGCACCGCGTCGTCGCCCTCGACCAGCGCGGGCACGGTCGCTCGTCGAAGCCCGACGTCGGTTACGACGTCGCGACCGTCGCCGACGACCTCGCGCACGTCGTCCGTGCCCTGGGCTGGCAGCGTCCGGTGGTCGCCGGCCAGTCGTGGGGCGGCAACGTCGTCGTCGAGCTCGCCCACCGCCACCCGGACCTCGCGCGGGCCATCGTCGCGGTCGACGGCGGCTTCATAGACCTCCGCACGCACCTGCCCCGCTGGGAGGACGCGTTGCGGCTGCTCGCGCCGCCCCGGCTGGCCGGTGCCCCCTACGCCGAGGTCGAGCGCATGGTGCGCACCACCGCCGCCGACTGGCCCGACGGTGGCGAGGGCTCGCTCGCGAACTTCGAGCATCGCCCCGACGGGACCGTCGCCCCCTGGCTGACCTACGAGCGCCACCTGATCGTCCTGCGCGGACTGTGGGAGCACGACCCGGCGGAGCGCTTCGCGACGATCACCACCCCCGTGCTCTTCGTCGTCGCCGAGGAGCGCGCGAGCTGGACGGTGTCCAAGCGTGCCGGGGTCGAGCGCGCGCTCGCTCGACTCGAGCACGGCGCGGCCGCCTACGTGGCCGACGCGCACCACGACGTGCACGCCCAGCATCCCGAGCTCGTCGCGGCGCTCGTGCACGACGCGGCGACCGGACGGGCCTTCACCGCCACCTAGGCCGAGCGCGCGAGCGCATCCGCCTCGCCGACGACGATCGCCGCGAGATGCTCGAGGGCGGCGAGCGAGTGGCCCTCGACCAGCCGGTCGCAGTGCGGCAGCGCCGCGGCCATGCCGGCCGCGATCGGTGCGAAGCCCGGGCGTCCCGCTCTCGGGTTGGCCCAGACGATGCGGTGGGCGAGCCGGGCCAGTCGCGCCATCCGGCGGCCGAGCTCCTCGGCATCGCCCGTCTCCCATCCGTCCGAGAGCACGACGACCACCGCACCGCGCGCCGTGCCGCGCTGTCCGTGGAGGTCGAGGAAGCGACCGAGCGTCTCGGCGAGCCGCGTGCCCCCGCCCCAGTCCGACACCGCGGCCCCGACCGCGCGCAGGGCGGTGTCCGGATCGCGGTGCGCGAGCTCCGCCGTCACGCGCGTCAGGCGCGTGCCGAGCGCGAAGACCTCGGTGGTCGCACCTCGACGGCGCACGGCCGCGTGGGCGAAGCGCAGCAGGACATCGGCGTAGACGCCCATCGACCCGCTGACATCGACCAGCAGGACGACGCGACGCGGCAGGTGACGGGGACGTCGGCGGCGCAGGCGTCCGGGTTCCCCACCGGCCTCGAGCATGGCCCGCACCGTGCGTCGAGGATCGATGGCCCCCCGCCTGGCCGTGACGAGGCGCCGGGTGCGCCGCCGCTCGCCGGGGAGCCGGAACAGCGCGAGCAGCGCCTCGAGCTCCCGCCGCTCGTCGGGATCGAGGTCCGCGACGTCGCGATGCCGCAGGCGCTCGCTCGCCGAGGCGCGGCGGAGCGCCACCCCGACCTCCTCCTCCTGCGTCGTCGCCCCGGCGCGGCTCGCGCTCGGGTCCGCCGCGGCGAGCGCGACGAACTCGACGCTCGTCGGTGTCGGCGGCACGGCCGCCGGCGCGCGGCCGGCGAAGAACGCCGCGAACACGCGGTCGTAGGGCGCGAGGTCGTCGCGCCGCGCGCACAGGGTCACCCGACCGGCCCAGAACACGTCCGACGCCCGGGTGGCGTCGAGCCGGTCGAGCGCCTCGACGAAGGCCCGCACCCGATCCGGTCCGGCATCGACGCCCGTCGCGCGCAGCGCGCGAGCGAAGGCGACGACCGGCACGAGGACCTCGGTGGCGCGCACGCGCGGGGCGCTCATGCGCGGGACCCGTCGGTCCTCACGCGCCGATGGCGACACGGCCGACGAGCTCGCCGACGTCGGCCGCACGGATGCGCTCGACGTCCTCCCGATGCTTGAGGACCGCCCCGAGGCTCGCGGCCGCCCGCTCGGCGTCGAGGTGGTCCGCGCCGAGCGCGACCAGCGCCTCGGTCCAGTCGAGGGTCTCGGCCACCCCGGGCGGCTTCTGCAGCCCGGCTCGACGGAGCTCCTGGACCGCGCCGACGACCTCGCGGGCCAGCCGCTCGCCGACCTCCGGCAGGCGCGTGCGCACGATCGCGACCTCGCGCTCGAGGTCGGGATGGTCGACCCAGTGGTAGTAGCAGCGGCGCTTGAGCGCGTCGTGGACCTCGCGCGTGCGGTTCGAGGTCAGCACGACGACCGGGGGCTCGGCCGCACGGACCGTGCCGAGCTCGGGGACGGTGACCGCCGCGTCGGCGAGCGCCTCGAGCAGGAGCGCCTCGAACTCGTCGTCGGCACGATCGACCTCGTCGATCAGCAGCACCGCGCGCGGCGCCTCGAGCGCCGCGAGGATCGGCCGCGCGACGAGGAAGCGCCGATCGTGGAGCTCGTCCTCGAGCGTGGCCGCGTCGACGTCGCGTCCTGCGGCCTCGGCGGCGCGCAGGTGCAGGACCTGGCGCGGGAAGTCCCAGTCGTAGAGCGCCTGCGAGGCGTCGATGCCCTCGTAGCACTGCAGGCGGAGCAGCGGCGCCCCGAGGACCTCGGCGAGCGCGACCGCGATCGCGGTCTTGCCGACCCCGGCATCGCCCTCGAGCAGCAGCGGACGCCGCAGCGCGAGCGTGAGGAACGCCGCGGTCGCGAGACCCTCGTCGGCGAGGTAGCCGTGGCGGGCGAGCGCGTCGGCCAAGGACGGCGGATCGGTGACCCCCGCCGGCAGCCGCGGGTCGGTCGCATCGGAGGGTCGCACCGGTCGCCCTCCTGCGCCGAGAGCTGCTCCGTCCACGCCCGCCTCCGAGCCCTTCGCCCACCCCCGGGTCCACGACGGTACTCGCGGCCGAGCGATCAGCGGACCTCGCAGGCGACCTGGCTGGCCAGGCGCCGTCGCAGGGTCCAGGCGAGCAGCGCCACGCCGCCGACGGCGAGCACGGGCTGGATCGGCGCGAACCAGGTGACCGCGCCGCTCGAGCCGAGCGCGATCAGGACGAGCTTGTTGCAGGTCGGGCAGCCGATGGCGAGGAACGAGAGCAGCCCGCCGACCCCGAGCCGCCGCGTCTGTTCCGGCGGGACGTCGTCGAGCGCGGGCAGCGCGCCCGGCGAGCCG
>JBEAQO010000102.1:0-4846 GCA_041163825.1 Actinomycetota bacterium
GCGCGACGCCATCGTGGTCGGGGCCGGCCCCAACGGGCTCTCCGCGGCGGTGACCCTCGCCCGTGCGGGCCTCCGGGTCCGGGTGCTCGAGGCGGCGGACGAACCGGGGGGCGGGACCCGCACCTACGCCGATCCACTGGTCCCGGGCCTCGTGCACGACCACTGCGCTGCGGTGCATCCGCTCGGCATCGGCTCGCCGTTCCTCTCCCGCCTCGGGCTCGAGCGCCACGGCCTCGAGTGGTGCCAGCCGGAGGTCGCGCTCGCGCACCCCTTCGACGACGGCACGGCGGCGCTCCTGCACCGTGACCTCGAGGCGACCTCGGACGGACTCGGCCGCGACGGCCGGGCGTGGGCGCGCACCTTCGGTCCGCTCGCGGCGCGCTTCGACCGGCTCGCGGCGGACCTCCTCGGCCCGGTGCTGCGCATCCCGAGCACGCCCGTCACGACCGCGCGCGCGGGGGCGCTCGCGATGCTCCCGGCCACTGTGCTCGCGCGTCGGTTCCGTCAGCGTGACGCGGCGGCGCTCTTCGCGGGCATCGCCGCGCACGCCATCCTCCCGCTCGACGCACCGGCATCGAGCGCGCCCGGGGTGCTGCTCGGCGCGGCCGCGCATGCCCGTGGCTGGCCGGTCGCGCGCGGCGGCTCGCAGGCGATCTGGAGGGCGCTCGTCGCGGAGCTCGAGCTGCTGGGCGGCGAGGTCGTCACGGGCGTGCGGGTCACCTCGCTCGCCGAGCTCGAGCCCGCGCGCGTGGTGCTGCTCGACGTGACACCGTCCGCGTTCCTCGCGATGGCGGGCGAGCGCGTCGCCGCGCGCGAGCGACGGCGGCTCTCCCGCTGGCGCCACGGGCCGGCCGCGTTCAAGCTCGACCTCGCGGTCGCTGGCGGGGTGCCCTGGACCGCCGAGGGCGCGCGCCGTGCCGGCACGCTCCATCTGGGCGGGACGCTCTCGGAGATCGCCGAGGCGGAGGCCGCCGTCGCTCGGGGCGTGCACGCCGAACGCCCCTACGTGCTGGTCGCCCAACCGGCGGTGGCCGACCCCTCACGGACGGTCGACGGGGTGGTCCCGCTCTGGACCTACGCGCACGTGCCGGCGGGTTCCGAGGTCGACGTCAGCGAAGCGATCCTCGCCCAGCTCGAACGTTTCGCGCCGGGGGTCACCTCGCGCATCGTGGCGCGTCACGCGTTCGGGCCCATCGCGCTCGAGGCCGGCAACGCCAACCTCGTCGGAGGGGACATCACCGGCGGAACGGCGTCGCTCCGCCAGCTCGTCGCGCGACCACGGCTCGCGCGTGACCCGTACCGGTCGAGCGTGGACGGGGTGTTCCTGTGCTCGTCGTCGACGGCCCCCGGCCCGGGCGTCCACGGGATGTGCGGGCACCACGCCGCGCGGGCCGCGCTGCGTCGGCTCGGCATCTCCTCGGCCCGCGGCTCGGTCGAGCTGGCGCCGGAGGGGCCCGCCACCTCGCGGTGACGGGCCCCTCCGGCGTCGGTCGCTCGGGTCAGCCGCGACGCTGCGCCAGCGCCGGGACGGCGGCCGTCGCGGTCGCGACGAGCGCCAGCGCGAGCGCGACGAGCGCCGACATCGGCAGCGATGGCCAGGCACCCGAGGGCACGCCGGCCGGGACGGCACCGCCGGGCTGTGGATGGTTCGACCGAGCCACCGGATCGACCGCTCGTCGGACGGTTCCGACTCAGCCGGCGACGAGCTTGCGGAAGTCCCAGGTCGCGAGGCCGGAGGGGACGAGGCGGAACCACGTGTGGTGGTCGGCGGGCTCGAGCGGATGGTCGGTCCCGAAGTGCTTGCGCGAGTAGGCGACGCGGACCTCGACGGGGACGTCATCGTCGGCGATGCGTTGCGCGACGGCTCGTCCCGACGCACCGCGAAGCTCCACGTACTGCTCGCCGGCATCGACGACGATCGCCGCCGGGGCACCGGCCTCGAGTCGGCCCGTCCGGCGCGCGCGGTTGAGGTTCCACACCCACAGCGCACCGTCATGCCACACGAACCAGAGGGGGACGACCGCGGGCCAGCCCTCGTCGTCGAGCGTGGCGATGCGGACCACCCGCTCCTCGGCGAGGAAGCGGTCGAGCTCCTCGGCGCTCATCGTCAGGTCGGGCACGGTTCGCCTCCCCGGGGTCCGGCGGCGCTCAGACGACCGTTCCGGTCAGGGTCCCGACGAGCAGCGATGCGCCGAGCGCGAGGACCCCGGCGACGAGCACCCGCAGCGCCGCGCGCCACACCGGCGCGCCGCCGATGCGGGCGGCGGATCCGCCGAGGACGGTCAGCCCGACCAGGGTCGAGCCCCAGACCAGCGGCTCACGGGCGGTCTCGCTGGCGAGCAGCACGACGAGGATCGGGACGATCGCGCCGAGCGTGAAGCTCAGGGCGGAGACCACCGCGGCCTGGACCGGTCGGGCCAGCGCATCGAGGTCGAGCCCGAGCTCCTCGCGCGCGTGGACGCGCAGGAGGTCACCACGCTCGAGCTCGCGAGCCACCAGTTCGGCGGTCGAGCGCGAGAGGCCCTTGGCCTCCTGCAGGCGGACGAGCTCCTCGTGCTCCGACTCGGGCTCCGATGCGAGCTCGACCCGCTCGCGGGCGAGGTCCCCGCGCTCGACGTCGCGCTGCGAGCTGACGGACACGTACTCGCCAGCGGCCATCGACAGCGCCCCGGCGGAGAGTGCGGCGATGCCGGCGATCAGGATGGGACCCCGCGCGCTCCCTGCCGCCGCGACCGCGACGACGAGGCTCGACGTCGAGATCAGGCCGTCGTTCGCTCCGAGGACCGCGGCGCGCAACCACGCGGCACGTCCACCGAGGTGACGTTCCGTGCTCGGGTCGACGCCGGGGGTGGGGGTCAGCTCGATCACCTCCCCGCCGGATCGCTGCCGGGGGACCGTATCGCCCCCTGCCGCGTGGACGCCGATCCGCACGCTGCGGGGAGCCGGACCCGAGCGACGACCCCACCCGGACCCCCGTCCTCCGGGGGATCGACGAACTCGACGTCCCCACCCGCACGTCGCGCCAGGGCTCGCGCGATGGGGAGGCCGAGGCCGGACCCGGTCCCCGGTTCGGCGTCCGGGGCGCGCCAGAAGCGGTCGAAGGCACGCAGGCGTTCGACCCCGCTGAGGCCCGGCCCATGGTCCCGCACGTCCAGCCGGACCTCGTCGCCGTGGGGTGCCACCGTCAGGTGGACCTCCGATCCGCGAGGTGCGTGACGGACGGCGTTGGACACGAGGTTGTCGACGATCTGCCCGACATGCTCGGCGGGTGCAGCGACGGTCGCAGCCCCGGCGTCCCCAGCACCGAGCAGGACACGGACATCGGCGCTGGCGGCGATCGGCTCGAGGGCGCGCAGGCGCCCGCGGACGACGTCGACCAGGTCGCAGCCCTCGCTGCCATCGTCCTGCGACGTCGGCGAACGCTCCGTCCTCGCGAGCTCGAGGAGCCCCGCGATGATCGACTCCAACCGGTCGGCCTCGTCGATCGCCGCACGGACCACGGCCGCATCGCGACCAGCGTCCCGCTGTTCGGCCTCGAGCTCCTCGAGCTCGAGGCGCAGCGCTGTCAGCGGGGAGCGGAGCTGGTGGGAGGCGTCGGCAGCGAAGCGCCGCTGCAGCTCGATGAGCTCCGCGAGCCGACGGGTCAACTCGTTGAACCGGGCAGCGACGTCCCTCACCTCACGGGGGCCCCGGTCGTCGGCCGCCCGGACATCGAGGTTCCCCTCCGTCATCGTGGACATGGTCGCGGCCAACTCCCGTGTGGGGCCAGCGACCCAGCGAGCGAGGACGACGGCGGCGACGGCCGCCGCGAACAGCACCGCCACGCCGCTGAGGGCGAGGGTGGTCCATTGATCGCGGATGCGTTGGGCGAGCTCCGACGCCGTGTAGGTCAGGCGGACGGTCCCGAGCAGGCGGCCGGACGACGTCACGGGCTCCGCGACGTAGAGGAGGTCCTGCCCCAACGTCTCGGACGGCCGCCGATCGGCCTCCCGTCGCCCCTCGAGCGCCGCTGCGATCTCCGGCCGGTTGGTGAAGTCCCGCCCGCCGGCGACCCCATCGGAGTCGTGCAGCACGATCCCGGAGGCGTCGGTGACGATGACGCGGACCCCGGAGCGCTCGGCGTAGTCGCCGATGGGAGGCTCGATCGCACGGACGGCCGGGTCCTCGAGCTCGTCCTCGACGAGGTCAGCGATGACCCCCGCATCGCGCTCGAGGGCGACCAGGACGCGGTACTCCTCGGTCTCGGCGAAGCGGAGCCCGAGCGGGATCGCGAGGATCGCGAGGACGACCGCCGTGAAGACCATCGCACCGAGCACGATGCGCCGGGTCACGCATGCTCCTCGATGCGATAGCCGACGCCCCGCACGGTGCCGATGACCCCGCCGAGCTTGCGTCGCAGGTTGGCGACGTGGGCGTCGATGGTGCGGTCCGCACCGTCCCACCCGCCGCCCCAGACCGCTTCGAGCAGCTCGCTGCGTCGGTGCACCCGCCCGGGGTCGCGGAGGAGGTGGACGAGCAGGTCGTGCTCCTTCGGGGTGAGGTGCACCTCGGTGCCCCGGACCGTGACGCGGCGGCTCCGTGGGTCGACATGGACCCCCCCGGCCTCCAGCGGGGCATCGTCGGCGCTCGCGTCGGGGGTGATGGCGGACCCGCTCCGGCGGATGACCGCGCGGATGCGCGCGACCAGCTCGCGCGTGCTGAACGGCTTCGCGACGTAGTCATCGGCGCCGAGCTCGAGCCCCACGACCCGGTCCACCTCGTCGTCCCGCGCGGAGACGATGATGATCGGCACGGCGCTGCGGGCCCGGAGGGTCCGGCACACCTCGGTCCCGTCCACGTCGGGCAG
>JBEAQO010000103.1:0-22501 GCA_041163825.1 Actinomycetota bacterium
AGCCCGACCGCAGCGACGTGGCCGGACTGATCGGCACCGATGACGTTGCCCGCGCCACGCAGCTCCAGGTCGCGCATCGCGATCGCCAGGCCCGACCCCAGCCGCGAGCGTTCGGCGATGACCGAGAGGCGCTCGTGCGCGAGCTCGGTCATCTCCGCCCCGGCCGGGTGGAGCAGGTAGGCGTAGCCGCGCTCGGAGGAGCGACCGACCCTGCCGCGGAGCTGGTGGAGCTGGGCGAGCCCGAGCAGATCGGCGCGCTCCACGATGAGCGTGTTCGCGTTGGGCACATCGAGCCCGGACTCGATGATGGTCGTGCAGACGAGGACGTCGATCTCGCGCTCCCAGAACGCGAGCATGACACGCTCGAGCTCGCGCTCGTCCATCTGCCCGTGGGCGATCCCGATCCGGGCGTCGGATACGAGCTCCGAGATCGCCGCCGCCGTCCGATCGATGGACTCGACCTGGTTGTGGACGTAGAAGACCTGGCCGTCGCGCAGGAGCTCACGCCGGATGGCGAGCGCGACCTGCACGTCGTCGTAGGGCTGCACGGAGGTCACGACCGGCTGACGGTCCTCGGGTGGCGTCTCGATGACGGAGAGGTCGCGGATGCCGGAGACGGCCATCTCCAGCGTGCGCGGGATCGGCGTCGCCGACATCGAGAGCACGTCGACGCTGGTGCGCAGGCGCTTGAGCGCCTCCTTGTGCGCGACGCCGAAACGGTGCTCCTCGTCGACGATCACGAGACCGAGGTCCTTGAAGCGCACCGCCGGGGAGAGCAGCGCGTGGGTCCCGATCACGATGTCGACGGTCCCCGCCGCGAGCCCGTCGAGCACCCGTCGCCGGTCGCGTTCGCTGACGAATCGGCTCAGGACCTCGATGGCGACGGGGAAGCCCGAGAAGCGCTCACGGAAGGTCTCGGCATGCTGCTGGGCGAGGAGCGTCGTGGGCACGAGCACGACCACCTGCGCGCCGTCGAACACCGCCTTGCCCGCCGCCCGCACGGCGACCTCGGTCTTGCCGAAGCCGACGTCCCCGGCGAGCAGCCGGTCCATCGGCAGCGGCGTCTCCATGTCCCGCTCGATCTCCTCGATGACGTGCAGCTGGTCGGGGGTCTCAGCATGGGGGAAGGCGTCGGCGAGCTCGGCGAGCATCGGGGACCCGTGCGAGAACGCCCGACCGGGTGCGCGCATGCGGACGGCGTAGAGGCGAACGAGCTCGGCCGCGATGTCGCGAGCGGCGCTGCGAACGCGGGCCTTGGCGCGCTCCCACTGCGCCCCACCCAGGCGCATCACGTGCGGCTCCTCGCCGCCCTGGTAGCGGGCGAGCGCGTCGACCTGGTCGGACGGGACGTAGAGCCGATCGCCGCCCGCGTACTCGACGACGACGTAGTCCCGGCGCGCCGGGCGGCCGTCGAGGCCGGCGAGATCGCGCGTGACCATGCCGCGGTAGCGCCCGACGCCATGGGTGCGGTGCACCACCGCGTCACCGTCCTCGAGATGGACGACCGCATCGACCGCGCGGCCGCGCGCCCCGATGCGGCGCGACGCCCGACGTCTGCGCAGCCCGAACACGTCGGAGACCCCGAGGAGCGAGAGCCCGAGCGACGGTGCACGGAAGCCCGTGCGAAGGGGCGCGACGACGACCTCGACACGACCGCCGCTGGCTGTGGTCGTGTCCGTGACGAGCCCTGCCGGGACGTCCTCGTTGACGAGCACGTCGACGACGCGGCGCGCCGGCCCCTCCGCATCCACGGCGACCACGACCCGGTCCCCCGTCGCGAGCCGCTCCGCGAGCGCGCGGGCGAGCGCTGGGACGTCGCCTCGGAACGAGTCCCAGGGCACGGTCTCGAGCCGGACCTCGTCACCGGGGCCGAACGCATCGAGGTGGCGCACTGCCCCCGCGACCCCCTCGGCGAGCGCGTCGGGGCTCGCGAACCCGACCGCGCGCGCCTCGCTGCCGTCGAGCGACACGCGCCAGGTCACGCCCTCGACGATGCGCGCCTCCTCGGCGAGCGCCCCCGCCCGCTCGAAGCAGCGCCGCGCATCGACGAGTACGAGCTCCGTCCCCTCGGGAGCGAGGTCCGTGAGCAGCGCCGGACGTTCGGCGAGCGCGATCGCGAGCGACTCGGCGCCCTCGACGGCCCGTCCCTCGGCGAGGGCGGCCAGCGCCTCGGCGTGGGTGGCGTCCACCGCGTGCGGCAGCGCCCGCCGAGCGCGCTCGGCCAGTACGTCGTCGAGGACGAGCTCGCGCGCCACATCGATCGCGATCGACCCGAGCACCTCCAGCGAGCGCTGGTCGGCGACCCCGAAGGCACGCAGACCCTCGACGACGTCGCCGAAGAACTCGATGCGCACGGCATGCTCGCCCGCGGTCGGGAACACGTCGACGATGCCACCACGGACCGCGAACTCACCGCGCTCGGTCACCGTAGGCACCCTCGCGTAGCCGAGTCCGGCGAGGCGATCGATGAGCCGCGCGAAGTCGAGCGGTCCGGGCGCGACGACGAGCGCACGTCGATCGACGACGCGCGGATCGATGGGCTGCAGCGCCGCGCGGACCGGTGCGACGAGCACATCGAGCCGGTCCGCGCCGTCGGCGACGAGCCGCCCCAGCACGGCGGCGCGCCGGCCGACGATCGCCGGCTGCGGCGAGAGCCGCTCACCCGGCAGGGTCTCCCACGCCGGCAGGAGGCCGACCCGACCGGCACCGAGGAAGGCCTGGAGCCCGTCAGCGAGCGCCTCCGCGTCGCTCGTGCGTGGTACCACCACGAGCAGCGGCGAGGAGCGCTCCGCGAGCAGCGCGAGGACATAGGGCCGTGCCGCAGGTGCGGCGAGGACCGTCGGGGCGTCGAGGTCCTCAGCCCACGTCGTCCGACCGCGCTCGAGCAGACCGGCGAGGACGCCGGTCGCGCTCACCTCGGGCGCGGACGCGGGCGGCCGGCCGTTCCGGGGTCGATGCCCTTGGGGATGGGCAGCCCGCGATCGAGCGGGCGCAGCCGGCGGTCCAGCGCTGCGACCTCGCGACGGCCGAGCCGTCGCGGGAGCTTGGTCAGCGTGAACTGCAGACGGCGGAGCTCGACCTCGTCCTCCCCTCCGCCGTCACCGACGACGAAGGTGTGGATGGGCGCGTCACCCGCGACCTTGACGAGGCGCTTGCGCTCCTGCGCGACGAGCGTGCGCGCCCGGACCGGTGCCCCCTCACCGACGAGCACGATGCCACAGCGACCGACGACGCGGTGCACGAGGTCCTGCTTCTGGTTGAAGGCGACCGCCGGTCGCAGCACCCACTGACCGCGCATGCGCTCGAGGACCGCCGCCGCAGCACCGACCTGACCCGAGAGCGCCGCGTACTGCGCCCGCTGGGCTCGGAGGTTGAACACCGCGAGCCCCGCGAGCGGCCCGAACAGCAGCGCGAGGGCGGGCAGCGACCAGATCGGGCCGCTGATCACGTAGCCGACCGCCCCACCGAAGAGCATCCCGAGCGCCGTCGCGAGCACCACCCAACCGCGCAGGTTCGGGTCGAGCTGGCGCAGCTGGCGCCAGACGAGCCGCAGCTGTCGGAGGCGTTCCATCGTCCGTCCTCTCCTCGCCGACGTCCTAGCCGACGTCCTCGCCGATGCCTTCCGAGCTCCCGCCCGAGCGGCCGACCTCGTCAGGCCGTCCCACCGGGCGCATGCATCCGGTTCTGCGTCGCCTCGAGCCCGTCGCTGACGAGCGAGAGGACCGCGTCAGCGGCCCGCCCGATCGCCTCGTCGAGCACGGTGCGCTCCGGACCCGACGCACGCCGCAGGACGTGGTCGCGCGCCTCGGTCGTGCCGAGCGGGCGCCCGATGCCGATGCGCACCCTGAGGTAGTCCGGGGTGCCGAGCGTACGGTCAAGGTCGCGGAGCCCGTTGTGGCCGCCATGACCGCCGCCGCGCTTGACCCGGACGACCCCCACGGGCAGGTCCAGGTCGTCATGGACGACGATGGTGCGCTCGGGACCGACCTTGAACCAGTCGGCCGCCGAGCGGACCGGCCGGCCCGACTCGTTCATGTAGCCCTCGGGCACGGCGAGCACGAGGACCTGTCCGTCGTGGCGCGTCTCCACCACCCGGCATCCGACCTTGCGGTTGCGCGCGAGGGTGGCGGACGAGCGCTCGGCCAGCGCGTCGACGGTCTCGGCACCGACGTTGTGGCGCGTCCCGGCGTACTCGCCCGGTGGGTTGCCGAGCCCGACGACGAGCCAACGCGGCGCGGTCACCCCTCGGACGACGCCCCGTCCGCGGCCGCCTCCGCAGCGGACTCGGCGACGGCACCCGCCTCGCCCTCACCCGTAGCGGTCGGCTCGGCGCTGCGCGGCGCCTCGATGACCACGACCGCATCCTCGAGGTTTCGGGCGAGCTCGGCCCCGGCGGGCAGGAGCGGAGCCAGGTCCTCGACGCGACGGGAGTCCCCGATGGCCATGCCGGCGAGGGACACCTCGATCGCGTTGGGCGTGTCGAGGGGACGGACGAGGATGGTGATGGCGTGCAGCGCGTGGTTCACCACGCCGCCGTCACGCTCGCGCGCCTCATCGTCGACGAGGTGGACCGGCACGTCGACCTGGATGCGCACGTCACGGTCGACGGCGAGGAGGTCGATGTGCACGTAGTCGCCACGGACCGGGTCGGTCTGGACGTCGCGCGCCACGACCAGGTGGGACTCGCCCTCGACCTCGAGGTCGATCAGGACGTTGCGACCCGCCGGCGTGTGCAGCACGTGGTAGAGCTCGCGCGCGTCGACGGAGACGGCGGTCGGTTCCACCCGGTGGCCGTAGAGGATCGCGGGCACACGGCCCGCGCGACGAAGGCGTCCGGAGACGCCCTTGCCCTTGGCCGGGCGGGACGTGGCGATGAGTCGGACCTGATCGGACACGGTGCTGCTCCTGATGGGGCTCCCCCGGCGCGGGTCGGTCGCACCTCGGTGACGGGCACCGGAGCGGCGAGGTGTCGCGCGGGGCGCGTGCGACTCCCGAGCGTTCCCGCCCGACGGCCCCGCACGCCTCGGCCCGCGCGTCACGCGGGCCGTGGGCGGGATGCTAGCGGCGTCCGGGCCCGACCGCGACCCGCTCGGCCGATGCGACCCGAGCACCGCCGGTGGGGCCGCGCCCGGAGCGCCGTCCTCAGACGTTCTCGCCGCGGAAGAGCTCCGAGACCGACTCGTCCTCGAACACCGCTCGTAGCGCCGAGGCGATGACCGGCGCGATCGAGAGCACGAGGAGCTTGTCGAAGCGCCGCTCGGGCGGGATCGGGATCGTGTTCGTGACCACCACCTGCTCGATCGCCGAGTCGCGCAGCCGCTGGACCGCCGGGTCGGAGAAGATCGGGTGGGTGGCGCACGCGAGGACGCGCGCGGCGCCACGCTCCTTGAGCAGGTCCGCGGCACCGCAGATGGTCCCGGCAGTGTCGATCATGTCGTCGACCAGGATCGCGGTCCGACCCTCGACGTCACCGATCACGTCGAGGGTCTCCGCGACGTTGTGGTTCGAGGGGTTCCGGCGCTTGTGCATGATGGCGATGGGCGCACCGATGTGGCTCGCGAACTTCTCCGTGAGGCGCACGCGGCCGGCGTCCGGCGAGACGATCACCCGCGACTCGGCATCGGTGTTCTGCTCGATCCACTGCTCGAGCAGGGGCATCGCGGTGAGGTGGTCGAACGGGTTGTGGAAGAACCCCTGGATCTGCCCCGTGTGCAGGTCCACCGACATGATCCGATCCACCCCGACCGACTCGTACATGTCCGCGATCATGCGTGCCGCGATCGCCTCGCGAGCGAGGGCCTTCTTGTCGGAACGCGCGTAGCCGTAGTAGGGGATGACGGCGACGGTCCGCTTCGCCGAGGCTCGCTTGAGCGCGTCGAGCATGATGAGCTGTTCGATGATGAAGTCGTTGACGCTCATCCCGCCCGGGACCGAGATGTGCGATTGCATCACGAAGACGTCGGAGCCACGGACCGACTCGGCGAAGCGTGCGTAGAGCTCGCCGTTGGCGAAGCGCGAGAGCTTCACGTCCCCCACACGCATCCCGAGCTCGTTCGCGACCTCCTGCGCGAGCTCCGGGTACGACGACCCGGAGAAGATCATCATGCGCTTCCGGGTGACGATCTCCATCGGGCCCTCGCGGCTCGTCGTCGGATCACGGTGCCGTGCAGGACGGACGCTAGCCGTGCGGGTCCGCTCCGGAGGTCGCTCCGCGCTGCGCCCACAACGCGCGCCGCCGGGCGGCCCAGCCCTCCCGAACGAGCTGGCGCGAGCGAGCGACAGCGAGCGCGTCCTCGGGCACGTCGTGGGTGAGGGTGGAGCCCGCAGCGACGAAGGCGCCCGGACCGACGGTCACGGGCGCGACGAGCACGACATCGCAGCCGACGAACGCCCCCTCGCCGATGACCGTGCGGTGCTTGTCGTGACCGTCGTAGTTCGCGGTCACGACCCCGCACGCGACGTTCGCGCCGGCACCGACCTCCGCGTCCCCGAGGTAGGCGAGGTGCGGCACCTTCGCGCCCTCGCCGATGTCGGCGTTCTTGGTCTGCACGAACGCGCCGACGCGCGCTCCCGCTCCGAGCCGGGTCCCGGGACGCAGATGCGCGAACGGGCCGACCTCAGCACCCGCGCCGATGACCGCCTCGGTCGCGCGCGTCGAGTGCACGACCGCGTCCTCGCCGACGGTGCAGGCCGCCAGGTGGGCGTCCGGGCCGATGGTCGCTCGGGCGCCGACCGTGGTGCCACGCTCGAGGATGGTCCCGGGCAGCAGGACCGCATCCACACCGACCGCGACATCGACATCCACGTAGGTGGCTGCCGGATCGACGACGCTGACCCCGACCTCGCGCATGAGGTGATCGAGATGACGGGCTCGGAGCACCGCGGCCGCCGCCGCGAGCTGGGCGCGGTCGTTGACGCCGGCGACCTCGTCGGCGGGCGCGCGCACGGCCGCCACGGTCGCGCCGCCGGCAGCGAGGTGGCCGACGACGTCCGTCAGGTAGCGCTCCCCCTGGTCGTTGCGGTCGTCGACCGCGGTGAGCGCGTCGCGGACGAGCCCGGTCCGACCGACGTACATGCCGGCGTTGACCTCGGTGACGGCGCGCTCGGCCTCCGTCGCGTCACGGTGCTCGACGATGCCCACGACGCGGTCACCCTCGCGCAGCACACGGCCGTAGCCGACCGGGTCGTCGAGCACGGTCGAGAGGAGCACCAGGTCCGCACCGTCGCCATGCTCGACCAGCCGGGCGAGCGTCGGCGCGGTCACGAGCGGCGTGTCGCCCGGCACGACCAGGAGCCGCTCGGGTGCGCCCTCACCCAGATGCTCGAGGGCCACATGGAGGGCGTCCCCCGTGCCGCGCTGCTCGGACTGCACGACGGCCTCGATCGGGCGGCCGAGTCGTTCGGCGAGCCCGTCGAGTTCGCGCTGCACCTCTTCGGCACCGTGACCGACGACCACGACGATGCGCTCCGTCTCGAGCGTGGCGACCGCGAGCGTGACGTGCGCGAGCAGGCTCCGCCCGGCGGCCGCGTGGAGGACCTTGGGCCGCTCCGAGCGGAAGCGGGTCCCGCGTCCGGCGGCGAGCACGACCGCCGCGAGTCCTGATCCGGCCACCACGGCGTCCTCCTCCGTCACGCGCTCAGGCGCCCCCGCGCCCACGCGGTCGTGCCCGCACGGATGACGCACGACGGGCAGCGAGCTGGGGGGCAGGGGATCGAACCCTGGATTCCGACTCCAAAGGACGGCGTGTTGCCGATTACACCACCCCCCACCGGTCGGCCGTCCGCGGTGGTCGGGTCCCGGCGTCGGCAGGGTAGTGCTGGACCCGGCCGCGTCCCCGACCGACCGTCCGACCGCCACCCTCGAGCGGCCCGAGCGCCGACCGCCCGCTCGACGCGGTCCGCACCGGGTCGGCGGGATCACGACGAGGCGAGCAGCTCGGGTCCGCCCGCCGGGGAGTGGACGACCTCGACGCGGGCGAAGCCGCTCGTGAGCCGCGCTGCGATGGCGTGCGCGTCGTCGGCGTCGCGCGCGAGCCCGAGCAGCGTCGGTCCGGAGCCGCTCACGATCGCGGCGACCGCCCCGGCGGCCAGCAGCGCCTCGCGCCCCTCGACCAGAGCGGGCCGCAGCTGCAGCGCCGCGACCTCGAGGTCGTTGTGGAGGGCGTCACCGAGCAGGTCGACGTCGCCCGCCCGCAGCGCTCGGAGCACCCGGTCGGGCCCCACATCGTCGGACGGGCCGAGCTCGTCGCGCGCGGCGTAGACCTCGGCCGTCGACAGGGGCGCCTCGTCGATGCCGACGACCCAGTGGAAGCGGCCGCCCGCGAGCACCTGTGTGGTGACGGTGCCCGTCCCGGTGGCGAGCGCGGTGCCGCCGACGACGCAGAACGGCACATCGGCGCCGAGCCGGGCCGCGAGCGCCTGCAGCCGATCGCGCCCGAGCTCGGCGCCCCACACACGGTCGAGCGCCACGAGCGCGGCCGCCGCGTCGGCGGACCCCCCCGCCATGCCCGCCGCGATCGGGATGCGCTTGGTCAATCGCAGCCGCGTCACCGCATCCGGACGACCGCCGAGGTCGGAGGCGAACGCGCCCCCCGGGATGGCGAGCTCGTCGAGGAGCGCGCGCGCGGCGCGTACGGCGAGGTTGTCCTCGCCGGCGAGGCCGCCCATCGGCCCGACCGGGACCGTCCCCACGGGACCGAGGTCCGGATCGGGGGCTGCGGCGCCGTCGAGGACCTCGAGCGCGAGGAGCACGTCGCGACGGGTCGAGGGATGCGCCGCCGCATCGGTCACCGGCGCGAGCACCTCGAGCTCGTCGTGCAGCGAGACCGTCTGCAGGACGGTCACGACGTCGTGGTAGCCGTCCGCGCGACGACCGCGCACGGAGAGGAACGGGTTGATCTTCGCGGGGACCCGCACACGGACGCGTCGGGTCGTCCCTCGACCCTCCTGCGCCCCCACGCTCCCGGCTCCCACGCTCCCACCTCCCTCGCGCGCGAGCCTAGGGGTGGCCGTGACCGGACGGACCCGGGAGCGCGGCGAGGGCGGCGGACAGGCGCACGAAGGCGGGGGCATCGAGCCGCTCGGCGCGCGCGCCCGGGTCGACCCCCGCGGCACGGCACGCCGCCTCGACGTCGAGGCCGGGCCGGGCGAGCGCGTTGCGCAGGGCCTTGCGCCGTGAGGAGAAGGCGCGCTCCACCACGGCCGCGACCCGCGCGTACTCCTGGGGCCCGAGCGCATCGGGACGCCGGACCAGGCGCACCATGACGCTGTCGACGTTGGGCACGGGGAGGAACACGGTCCGCGGCACGGCGAGCACCACCTCGACCTCGGCGACGAGCGCGAGCTTGATGCTGACCGCCGCATGCGCGCGGTCACCGGGGCGCGCGGCCCAACGCTCCCCGACCTCGCGCTGGACCATCACGAAGGCATCCGCGAAGGCACCGGACGTCATCGCCTCGACGACGACGGCGGTCGCGACGTGGTAGGGCAGGTTGGCGACGAGTCGCGCCGGTCCTCCATCGACGAGCGCGCCGATGTCGATGCGCAGCGCATCGGCGTGCACGACCTCGACGTTGGTCGCGTCCGCGAGCACCTCGCGGAGCGCTCCGACGAGCCCGGCATCGATCTCGACGGCGACGACGCGGCGCACGACATCGGCGAGCGCCACCGTGAGCGAGCCGAGGCCGGGTCCGACCTCGAGGACGACGTCGTCGGGACCGAGCTCGGCCGCAGCGACGATGCGCCGCACGGTGTTCGGATCGACGACGAAGTTCTGTCCCGCGCGCTTGCGCGGGGCGAGCCCGTACCGATCGAGCAGGTCACGGACCTCGGTCGGCGTCAGCGTGCGCACACCGGCCCCGACGCCGCGCGGCTCAGAGCAGTCCCAGCTTCCGCGCACAGGCGGGCCACGCCCGCCAGCCCTGACGGGCCTGCACGCGCACCGCGACCTCGATCTGCTGCTCCCGACTCGCCTGCCACGCGAACTCGGGGTAGCCGGCAGGCTTGTAGGAGTTCCAGGTGCTCGGGTGGAACTGCAGCCCACCGTCGTAGCGCGGACCGTCGATGGCCCAGTTGCCACGGGACTCGCACATCGCGAGCTCGTCCCAGATGGTCGACCCGGCGGTCACCCGCGTCCCCCAGGCCACGACACGTTCGACGGGCGGGCGCACGAGCTCCTCGTCCAGCAGGGTCCGGGACTCCTCGATGCCGTCGACGTAGACGACCGCGAAGGTGTCGAGCCGGAGCCCGCTCGCGCCCTCCTGCTCGACCCGGGACTGCCCGACCTCGAGCTCGGCGGTGCGGGTGTCGCGCGACGTGAACGGCAGCACGACCTCGACGACCTCCTCGGTCGTCTCGACGCGCTCGACGACCACGTCCACGCGCTGGCTCAGGATCGGCGTGTCGAGCGCCGGGCTGATCCGGTCGGCGACCCCCAGCACGATGCCCTGCTCGTCGAGGAGCTCCGCGACCGACCGCGACACCGTGTCCGCCTCGAGGACGGTGCCGTCGACGGTGATCGACGTCGGCACCGGGTAGTGGACCCGGATGACCGTCCCGTCCCGCGGCTCGGTGCGCCAGACCGGCTCGACGACCGCACCGAGCTCGCGCGTCCGCGGGTGCCCGGCGAGCTCGAGGGCGGCCTGGACCGAGCTCGCGGGCGCCGTGATGCGCGCCGTGCTCGGACGGTTCGTGATGACCGTGAAGGAAACGGCCCGCTCGATGGAGACCTGCAGACCCTGACGGACCGGGGTCGCCGGGTCCGGGACGACCCGATCGTCGGGTCCGACCTCGATCCCGAGGTCGGCCAGGACGTCACCGACCGTCTCGCTCGTGACCCGACCCTCCACGACCTGCCCGTCGACGGCGACGCTGACCTGCGAGGAGAACCCGACGAGCGGCACGAGCAGCAGGCCGAGCCCGGCGAGCGCGGAGGCGCTGCGGGCACGGCTGGGACGGGGGGCGGGGATCGGCGGCATGGGCCCTCCACGGTAGGCGCTGCGACGGGCCCACCGTCCGAGGGGCCCCTGGCCGGCTGGGGACGGCCCCGCAGGCCGCCTCGCGCCCCGTCCCGGCGTCCCCGCGCCATGCCGCCCTCAGCCGTGCCGCACCGCGACCGGCTCGGGCAGGGCGAAGGCGCGCCGGGCGTTGGCGAGCACCCGGCTCGCGAGGACCCCCGCATCGACCCCCCGGACGACGGCCAGCGCGGCGAGCGTGATCGGGAGGTACGAGGGGTCGTTGGGCGTCCCACGGTGCGGATGGGGCGTGAGGAACGGCGAGTCCGTCTCGGTCAGGAGGAGCTCGTCGGGCACCAGCGCCGCCGACGCGCGCAGGAGCCCGGCGTTGGCGAAGGTGACGTTGCCCGCGAACGAGACGTGGTAGCCGGCAGCGACGCAGCGCTCCGTGACGGCCGGGTCGCCCGAGAAGCAGTGGAGCACGACGCGCTCGGGTGCGCCCTCGTCGGCGAGCACCGCCAGGCAGTCGTCCCAGGCCTCGCGGCAGTGGACGACCAACGCCCGACCGGTCGCACGGGCGAGCGAGATCTGTGCGCGGAAGGCGGCCTCCTGGACCTCGGGCGAGGTGCGGTCCCAGTGACGGTCGAGCCCGGCCTCCCCGATGGCGACGACCTCCGGCGCGAGCGCGAGCTGCGAGAGCTCGGCGAGCGCATCGGGCGTGGCCCCGTCGGCGTCGTTCGGGTGGATGCCGACCGCGGCATGGACCCCGGCGTGCGCTCGGGCGCTCGCGATCGCCGCGCGCGACGACGCCAGGTCCGTCCCGACGGTCACGAGCGTCGTGACCCCGGCGGCACGGGCGCGCTCCACCTGCTCGGCCACGGAGAGGCCCTCGTGATGGTCGAGGTGGCAGTGCGTGTCGACGTAGGCGATCGTCGCGTCCGTCATCCGTCCGGCTCCGGTCGATGCCGTGGCGTCCGTCGAGCCGGGCGCGCTCACGACGTCGCCCCGGCATCCCGCGCCGCGCGACCGCGGGTCGCCAGGCGGTAGAGCTCGCGTCGCGACGCACCCGTCACCACGGCGACCTCGGCAACGGCGTCGCGCGTGCTCCGGCCGTGCTCGACCAGCCGCTCGACCGCTGCGAGCGCACCCTCGAGGTCCACCTCGACCCTCGCGTCCTCGGCGCCGGCGATGACGATCGCGAGCTCTCCGCGCACCCCGTCCCGCACCAGCGCTGCGAGCTCGCCGAGCGTCGCGTGGACCACCTCCTCGTGCAGCTTCGTGAGCTCCCGCGCGAGCGTGGCACGACGGTCCGTACCGAGCGCGGCCGCGAGGTCGTCGAGGTCCTCCGCCGCGCGGTGCGGCGAGACGAAGAGGACGATCGTGCGCGGCTCGCTGGCCAGCTCGGAGAGGCGGGCGCGCCGCGCGGCACCACGTCGGGGCAGGAACCCGTCGAAGGCGACACGGTCCATCGGCAGGCCCGACACCACGAGCGCCGCGGTCAGCGCGGAGGGTCCGGGGATCGGCTCGATGCGCACGCCCGCTTCGACGCAGGCCCGCATCATCCGATGGCCGGGGTCGGAGACACCGGGGGTACCGGCATCGCTGACGAGCGCGACCCGCTGGCCCGCCTCGATGCGTTCCAGGACCTCAGCGATCCGTTCGGCCTCGTTGTGGTCGTGCAGGGAGCGCTGGGGTGCACGGCTGCCGATGTGGGCGAGCAGGCGCCCCGTATGGCGTGTGTCCTCCGCGAGCACGAGGTCCGCCTCGCACAGCACGGCCGCCGCACGCACCGTGAGGTCATCGAGGTTGCCGATCGGCGTCGAGACGACGGCGAGGGAACCGGGCACGCGACACCTCGGTGCTCCGGCCGGTCGTCGCGCCGATCCGCCGGAGCGGACGCGCGCGAACGGGACGGTGCTCGGAGCGGGCTGGACCGGGTGGAGGTGAGCGGATTTGAACCGCCGACTTCTTCGTTGCGAACGAAGCGCTCTGCCAGGCTGAGCTACACCCCCGGGAGGGCGCTCGGAGTGTAGCCGCGAGCCTCGGGCCCGGACGGCCCGACCGAGCGCCTCAACCGTCCCAGCGCCGCAGGCGGACCGTCTGACCGGGGCCCCAGTCGCCGCCCGCGGCGGCCCGTGCGTCCGCGCGAGCCGACCGGACACCGCGCGCCCCCCACTGCTCGGTGCGACCGTCGGAGGGTTCGCCCTCGTCGAGGTCGGCGCCCGGCACGGCGCGCGCATCGGAGAGCGCGGCGACGCGACGACGCGCCTCGACGCGCTGGACCTTGGCGCGGCGCAGGACCGTCGCGTACGAGAGCGTCGCCGTCACCGCGATGGCCGGGACCGTCCACGCGGACCCGCCGAGCATCGCGGCGAGCGCGACGGTCGCGAGCGAGACGAGCACCAGGCGCGTGAAGCGGGTCCGTCGGAGCTGCATCAACCGACGGGTGCGCCCGTCGAGGCGGGAACGCACCGTCGGCCCGGTCTCGACGTCGATCGCGCGCCCGTCCGCATCGACGACGTGTCCCCCCTGATCTCCGCGCAGGACGTTCATGGCGCGCTCGAACCCGCCCACCGTCGCCTGCGGCGAGCGCTCGCGCGACCTCAGCGCCGTCGGCACCACCATCACCGCCCAGACCAGCACGAGGAGGAGGAGTGCGTTGACCCCACGCACGTCATCCTCCCGCGATGCATCGGGTCGTTCGGGGGCCCGAACGACGGCTTCGACGGTAACAGCAGCGGATGGCGCGACCGCGGAGGCACGCCCCGTCCGATGGTCGCTCGGCGCGCCAGGGCGCGGGTTCACGGCAGTTCGAGATCACCCGAGCGCCCCCCCGCCTTGCTCCGCAACCGCAGCGCCCCGATGACCACGTCACGCTGGACCGCCTTGACGAGGTCGTAGAGGGTGAGCGCCGCGACGGCGGCCGCGGTCATCGCCTCCATCTCGACCCCGGTGCGGTCGAGCGCGGCCGCCGTCGCGCTCACGTGGACGACGCCGGCCTCGACGTCGACCTCGAGGTCCACCTCGACCGAGGTCAGCGCGACCTGATGGCACAGCGGCACGAGCTCCGGCGTCCGCTTGGCCGCTTGGATGCCCGCGACGCGCGCGAGCGCGAGCGCATCGCCCTTGGGCAGCGCCGCATCCGCCACGAGCCGCGCGACGTCCGGACGCAGCCGCACCTCGCACGATGCGACCGCCCTGCGCGCCGTGACCGGCTTGGCGCCGACGTCGACCATCCGCGCGCGCCCGCGGTCATCGAGGTGCGTCAGCCCATCGCTGCGGACCGTGGGCGCGTCCGGCCGCGCCTCGTCGGGCGTCCCCGAGGTCGACATCGTTCAGTCGACCAGGAGCATGACGCGGACCTCGTCGCCCTCGCGCACCTCGGTCGGCAGCTCCGGCACGATGGCGAGGCCGTCGGCGCCGGCGATCGACGTCACGAGGTGCGAGCCCTGCTCGCCGGTCGGTGCCGCGAGCCATCCGTGCTCGTCGCGCGAGAGCCGGACGCGCAGGTACGCGCGCTTGTGGGGTGGCGCGTGGAGCGTCTCGGCCGCCCGCGCGATCACGGTCGGTCGCGCGAGGTCACGACGGCCCTGCAGGTGCCGGATGGCCGGACGGACGAAGACCTCGAAGGACACGAACGCCGACACGGGGTTGCCGGGCAGGCCGATCACCGGGGTGCCGTGGACGCGCCCGCGGACCTGCGGCATGCCGGGGCGCATCGCGACCTTCGCGGCCACCCCCTCGCCGATCTCGGCGAGCACGTCGGGCAGGAGGTCGCGCTTGCCGGCGCTGGCGCCGCCACTGCAGACGAAGAGGTCGGCATGCCCGCGGTTCGACTCGAACGCCTCGGTGAGGGCCTCGATCGAGTCCCCGACCACCCCGGTCGGGAACGGCAGGCCGCCGGCCGCACGCACCATCGCGGCGAGCATCGGGCCGTTGGAGTCGCGCACCTGCCCCGGACCCGGCACGGTGCCCGCCGGCACCAGCTCGTCGCCCGTGGAGAGGATGACGACGCGCGGCGCCGGCAGGCAGCGGATGCGCGTCGCACCCGCGGTCGTCAGCAGCGCCACGTCGGCCGGCGTGATGCGTCGTCCGGGCGCCACCAGCGCTCGGCCGGGTTCGAGGTCGTCCCCGGCGCGCCGGACGTTGGTCCCGGCCTCGACCGGCGCGAGGAAGGTCGCCTCGGCATCGTCCCCGAGGGTCACCTCGACGGGGACGACCGCATCGGCGCCGGGTGGGATGGGGGCACCGGTCATGATGCGCACGCAGGTGCCCGGCGCGACCGGTCCGCTCGGTGCCGCACCGGCCGCGACCTCGCCGACGATCGGCAGGCGCACGGGCGCCTCGAGCGAGGCCGACGCGATGTCGGCCGCGAAGATGGCGTAGCCGTCCATGGCGGAGTTGTCGCTCGCCGGCACGGTGACCTCGGAGCGCACCTCCTCGACGAGCACCAGCCCGAGCGCGTCGACCACCCCGAGCTCGATCGGCTCGGGCTCACCGAGCGAGGCGAGGATCGCCTCGAGGTGCTCCTCGACGGAGACGAGCTCCGCGGGGTCCGTCACCTCGCGCCGACCGCGACCGACGAAGCGCGTCACGCGCCCGCTCCTCCGAACCGTCGCCGCAGCCACGCGACGAACTCGGGACCGACGTCATCGCGACGTGCGGCGAACTCGACCGTGGCTCGAAGGAACCCGAGCCGATCGCCGACATCGTGACGGGGCTCGTCGAGCACGAGCCCGACGATGGGCTCCTCCCGCGCCATCGCGGCGAGCGCGTCGGTCAACTGGATCTCCCCGCCCCGGCCCGGCGGCGTCGCCCCGATGGTGGAGAACACGCTACCGGGCAGCACGTAGCGCCCGATCACGGCGAGGTCGGAGGGCGCATCCGCGACGGCGGGCTTCTCGACGAGGTCGCGCACGAGGAGCTCCCCCTCGCGCTCGCCGGGGGCGACCGTCGCGATGCCGTAGAGCGGCACGGCCTCGGGCGGGACACGCATGAGGGCGACCACCGCGCGGCCGGTGCGGTCGTGGACCTCGATCATGCGCCGCAGGAAGGTCGACCCGGGCTCGAGGAGGTCATCGCCGAGCAGCACCGCGAAGCCCTCGTCGGGGCGGACGTGCCCGGCGGCCATGGAGACCGCGTGCCCGAGTCCGAGCGGCTCCGGCTGACGGACGCTGTGGATGCGCGCCAGGCCCGAGAGCCCGACGACCTCGGCGAGCTCGTCGGTGTGTCCGCGCTCCGCGAGGTGGGCCTCGAGGTCGAGCCGCCGGTCGAAGTGGTCCTCGAGCGCCGACTTGCCGGCCGCCGTCACGAGCAGCACGTCGTCGATGCCGGCGGCCGCGCACTCCTCGACGAGGTACTGGACCGCGGGCCGATCGACGACCGGCAGCATCTCCTTGGGCACCGCCTTGGTGGCGGGCAGGAACCGGGTTCCGAGCCCGGCGACGGGCAGGACGGCCTTCTGGACCACGCAGCGCCTCCCGGCCGGCCCGTCGAGCCTAGCCCCGGCAGCGCCCGGGACGACGGGCCGAGCCGCGGCTCGAGCCCTACGCTGCCTCGGGCGAGGGACGGGCGGCGGACCCATGGACGAGGTCGAGGACCGCAAGGCGGCCCTTCGCCGCTCGGCACGGGACGCGCGCAGCGCCCTCGACGACGAGGACCGCAGGATCGCCTCGGCGACGATCGTCGCCCGGCTGCTCGCGCTGCGCGAGCTCGCCCGCGCCGGGACCGTCGCCGTCTACGCCGCCACTGACGATGAGCCCGACCTCGGCGAGCTCGTCGGGGCGTTGGCCGCACGTGGGGTGCGCACCCTGTGGCCGCGCGTCGTCGGGGCCGGACTGGAGCTCGCCCAGGCCGGGCCGACCCAGCTGCGACCGGGCTTCCGGGGCATCTCGGAGCCCGAGGGCCCGGCCGTGGACCCGCACGTGGTCGACGCCCTGCTGGTCCCCGGCCTCGCCTTCGATCCGCACGGCGCACGGCTCGGACGGGGGGGCGGCCACTACGACCGGCTGCTCGCGGCCGTGGACGGCTCCGCCCTGCGCGTCGGCGTCGCCTTCGCCTGTCAGGTCGTGCCCTCCGTGCCGCGAGCGCCCCACGACCTCGGGGTCGACCTCGTCGTGACCGAGCGCTCCGTCCACCGAGGGGGTGCGCGCATCGAGGACGCACCGGCCTGACGGCGGCGGGCCACCGGGGCCTGCCGCTGGGCGCGACGAGCGGCGCCAGCACTCGTACACTGCGAGTGCCAGCGTCCCGCCGTCCGGCGGGCCCGTCACGGAGCACGCCCGGTGCCCACCTACGAGTACGCCTGCAGGGACTGCGGCGGACACCTCGAGGTCGTGCAGTCCTTCTCCGACGCGCCCCTGACCGAGTGTCCCACCTGCTCCGGCTCGCTGCGCAAGGTCTTCAGCGCCGCCGGCCTGATCTTCAAGGGCTCGGGCTGGCACGTCAAGGACTACGCCGCCTCGGGCCCGCGGAGCCCCACTGCCGCCGGGACCGGGACCTCGACGGCGACCTCGACGTCGGAGACCGCGAGCGGGAGCACACCGGGACGCAGCGCGCCGACCGACACGGCCTCCGGCCCGTCCGCGCCGAGCACGTCGGCGTCGAGCGGCACGGCATCCAGCGGCACGGCGTCCAGCGGCACGAGCGACTGACCCGGAGCGGGCCGGCGCCCGGCGTCGCTGCCCACACCCACCGACCGACCGCTCGCACCACTCGCCCTCCGACCTGCTCGGCTCGGGCCATGCCCCGAACCACCGTCGCCGCGCGCACCACGGCTCGACCGCGCTCGACCGCGCTCACGCGCCGGCACAGCACGTTCGATGGTCCACCCCTCGCGCTGGCACCGTGGCTCGATCGCGTGAGCGAGGGGTGGTGGCGCCTGCGCCCCCGGTCGCGCGCAGCGATCACGCTCGCGCTCGCGCTGGTCGTCGCGCTCACGGCGGTCGCCCGCGTGCTGACCGATCCCTACGGCGCGCCGACGACGGTGCTCGTCACGACCCGCGACCTGCCGGCCGGCCACGACCTCTCGGCGTCCGACCTCCGCCGTCGCACGTGGCCGGAGGGGCTGGTGCCGCCGCGTGCGACCGTCCGTCGGGAGGGCCGACTCGCCGTCCCACTCACTGCGGGCAGCGTGCTCGTGGAGTCCCACCTCGACGCGTCCGGGCCCGCGCGTGGCCTCGGCGCCGATCGTGTCGCCGTCGCGATCCCGCAGGAGCTCGTCCCGGCGCTCGTGCTCGGCGACCGACTCGACGTGCTCGCCGCCGGGCCCGACGGTTCGGGCGTGGTCGTCGCGTCCGACGCGACGACGCTCTGGCTCGCGACCATGCGGGAGGAAGCGCCGGCGGTGGTCGCCGCGGTGCTGCGCGGCACGGTGGGCGTCGCCCTGCTGCCGCGCTGACGCACGCGCCCGTAGGCTCGCCCCGACCCGGACGCGCGTGCCCCACGACCGTGCGGAGGAACCGCCGCCGTGCTCCTGACCCTCCAGGCCCTCGTCCTCGGGCTCGTCCAGGGCCTGACCGAGTTCCTCCCGGTCTCGTCCTCCGGCCACCTCCAGGCCGTCCCGACCCTGCTCGGCTGGCCGAGCGGCAGCCTCGCGTTCGACGTCATGGTCCATGCCGGCACGCTCGTGGCGGTGACCATCGCGTTCCGCGCGGACCTCGTCGCGCTGGCCCGCGGCAGCCTCGCGATGACCGGCACGCACCCCGACGAGGTCCGCACGGCACGTCGGCTCGTGCTGCTGCTCGCGCTCGCCACGGTGCCGGCGGCGCTCGTCGGGGTCACGCTCGAGGGCACGATCGCGCGCGCCTTCGACGAACCGCGCGTCGTCGCCGGCGGTCTGTACCTGACGGCGGTCCTGCTGGTCGTCTCCGAACGGGTGCGGCGTCGGCGGGGAGGCGCGGCCGGTGCCGACGAGGGCGCTCCCGTGCGCGAGGTCGGTCCGCGCTCGGCGCTCGCGATCGGGGCGGCGCAGGCGCTGGCGATCGTGCCGGGCGTGTCGCGGTCGGGGGCGACGATCGCCGCCGGGCTCCTCATGGGGCTCTCGCGACGCGCGGCCGCGCGCTTCTCCTTCCTCCTGTCGATCCCGATCATCCTCGGGACGACGGTGCGGATGCTGCCGGAGCTCACGACGCCGGTCGAGGGCGCCCTCGCCTTCGACGGATCGCGCATCGCGCTCGGCGTCGGCGTCGCGACCCTGAGCGGCTGGGCCGCGATCCGGATCCTGCTCCGCCTCGTCGAACGGCGCGACCTGACCCCCTTCGCCGTCTACGTGACCGCCCTGGCGACGCTGCTCCTCGTGGTCACCGGGACGCGCGCCTGAGGCGGGGCCGTGACGTCGGCCGACCCCGCGCCGACCCCCGGTCCGGGCCCGCGCGCCCTACGGACCCGTCGACCCGTCCGTGCCGGTCCCGAGCTCGGCGACGAGCCCCGCGAGGCGCGCCGCACGCTCCGCCGGGGACGACCCCGCGAGCGCGATCCCGACGAGCCACGTGGTGACCGGCGCGGTCCAGCGCTCGCTCGAGTGCGCGGCGATGCGGGCGAGGTCGAGCAGCGCGTCGCGGGTCGCCGCGTCGACCGTGCCTCCATCCGCCACGCTCGCCGAGCCGTGGTGCTCGTCGAGCGCGGCGGCCACCCGAGCGAACCACGCGTCGGGCGTGAGGCTCGTCGACGGATCGCTCGTCACGAGGCGCTCCGACGGGTCAGCGGCTTGTAGCGCAGGCGCGTCGGGTTCAGCGCCGCATCGCCCTTGCGCCGGCGCAGGTCCTCCTCGTACTCGGAGTACCCGCCGGGGTAGAAGGTGACCTCGGAGTCGCCCTCGAACGCCAGCATGTGGGTCGCGACACGGTCGAGGAACCAGCGGTCGTGGCTCGTGATGACCGCGCAGCCGGCGAACTCGAGCAGGGCCTCCTCGAGCGCGCGCAGGGTGTCGACGTCGAGGTCGTTCGTCGGCTCGTCGAGGAGGAGCAGGTTCGCCTCCTCCTGCAGCAGCTTCGCGAGGTGGATGCGGTTGCGCTCACCGCCCGAGCAGGACCCGACCGGCTTCTGCTGCTCGCCACCGACGAAGCCGAACGCGGCCGCGTACGCGCGTGAGGCCATCTCGGTGCGCCCGAGCTGCACCCAGTCCCCGCCACCGGTGATCTCCTCGAACACCGAGCGCGAGGCGTCGAGGTCAGCGCGCGACTGGTCGACGTAGGAGAGGACGACGGTCTCCCCGACCTTGAGCGTCCCCTCGTCCGGCGCGACCTCCTCGCCCGCTCGGGCCCGGCCCGCCGCGGTCACGATCATCCGGAAGAGCGTCGTCTTGCCGGCGCCGTTCGGACCGATGACACCGACGATCCCACCCGGCGGGAGCGAGAACGTGAGGTCCTCGAACAGCAGCCGGTCCCCGAAGCCCTTCGCGACGCCATCGGCCTCGACGACGACCGACCCGAGCCGTGGGCCGTCGGGGATCATGATCACCGGCTTGGTCAGCTGCTTGGGCCGCTCACGGGTCAGCAGGGTCTCGTAGGCCGTGACACGGGCCTTGGCCTTGGCACGACGCCCCTCGGGACTGCGCTTGACCCACTCGGCCTCCTCGGCGAGCTGGCGCTGGCGGGCCGACTCCTCCTTCTCCTCCTGCGCGAGCCGTGCCCGCTTCTGCTCGAGCCACGACGAGTAGTTGCCCTCGAACGGGTGCCCCTTGCCGCGGTCGAGCTCGAGGATCCACTCGGCGACCTCGTCGAGGAAGTAGCGGTCGTGGGTGATCGCGACGACCATCCCGGGGTAGTCCTGCAGGTGGCGCTGCAGCCAGCCGACCGTCTCGGCGTCGAGGTGGTTGGTCGGCTCGTCCAGCAGCAGGATGTCGGGCCGGGAGAGCAGGAGCCGACAGAGCGCCACCCGGCGGCGCTCGCCGCCCGAGAGCGTCGTGACGTCGGCGTCGCCGTCGGGCACGCGCAGCGCGTCCATCGCGATCTCGACCGTGCGCTCGACGTCCCACGCGCCCGCCGCGTCGATGGCGTCCTGGACCTCCGCCATCTGGTCGTAGACCTTCTGCATCGCCGCGTCGTCGAGGGGCTCCGCGAGCCTCGCGGTCAGCGCGTTGAAGCGCTCGATCAGCGCGATCGAGCCCCCGAGCCCGTCCATGACGTTGCCGCGCACGTCCTTCGACGCGTCGAGGTCGGGCTCCTGGGGTAGGTAGCCGACGGTGACACCCTTCGCCGGCCATGCCTCACCCTCGAACGCGGTGTCGACCCCGGCCATGATGCGAAGGAGCGTCGACTTCCCGGCACCGTTCGCGCCGATCACCCCGATCTTCGCGCCGGGCAGGAACGACAGCCAGATGTCGGAGAGGACGGTCCGTCCCCCGGGGACCGTCTTCGACAGGCCCTTCATCACGAAGCAGTACTCGGCCATGGGGCTCCCTCGGGCGGGCGACGGGCGGCGCACGACGCACGGGCACGACCCGCGCCGCCTCGGGACCGCGGACCGAGGCTAGCGGTGGGTGCCGCCCCACCCCCGGCCCCTACCCTCCGGCGCATGCCGACCCCCGTCGCCAACGCGCTCGTGTTCCTCACGTCCGCGGCGGTGCTCGTCCTCGAGCTCCTCGCCGCGCGGCTGCTCATCCCCTACGTGGGGAACACGCTCGAGACCTACACGGCCATCATCGGGACCATCCTCGCCGGCATCGCGCTGGGCACGTGGCTCGGCGGTCGCGCGGCGGACCGTCGCGACCCGGCGGGTCTGCTCGCGCCGCTGCTGCTCGGCGGAGGCGCGCTCGCGCTCGTGACCATCCCGCTGACGGATGCGCTCGCGGGGTCGCTGCGGGGCGCGGGCCCGCTGACCACGACGACCCTGACCGTGCTGACCTTCCTCGCCCCTGCCGCGGTGCTCTCCGCGGTGACGCCGGCGGTGGTCAAGCTCCAGCTGGCGCACCTCGATCACACGGGTCGGGTGGTCGGCCGGCTCTCGGCCCTCTCCACGGCCGGTGCGATCGTCGGCTCGTTCCTGACCGGGTTCGTGCTCGTCGCGGTCGCGCCGACGCGGGCGAGCATCCGCGGCGTCGGCGTCCTGCTCATCGCCGGCGGCATCGTGGTCGAGCTGCTGCTGCGTCGACGGCGCCCGCAGCGTCGTGCGGGCGAGGGGCTGGGGCTCCCGTCGATGATGGTGGCGGTGCTGGCGCTCGCCGGATCGTTCGCGGCCGCCTCGCCCTGCCAGGTGGAGTCCGCCTACTTCTGCGCCTCGGTGCGCGAGGACCCCGCACGGGCCGGAGGGCGGGTGCTCGTGCTGGACACACTGCGGCACGGCTATGTCGACCTCGACGACCCGACCCACCTCGAGTTCACCTACGTGGCGTGGTACGGGGACGTCATCACCGCGATCGCTCCGGATGGCCGAGCGCTCGAGGCCCTCCACATCGGCGGCGGCGCCTTCTCGGTGCCGCGCTACCTCCGTGCGGCGCACGCCGGCTCCCGCTCGGTCGTGCTCGAGCTCGACCCCGCCGTGGTCCGCCTCGCCGAGGAGGAGCTCGGCCTCGTCCTCGGGGACGACCTCTCGGTCGTGACCGGCGATGC
>JBEAQO010000104.1:0-3718 GCA_041163825.1 Actinomycetota bacterium
GGCCGGAGTTCCGTCGCATCGACTTCCTTCGGGCCCTGCGCGACTACCAGCGCCGGGCCCGCCGCTACGGTCGCTGACCGCCGTGGTCGAGCAGGCTGCCGCGCGTCACGACACCACGGAGAGGAGGGCCGACGTGCCCGACAGCGACGCGATCGTCCGCGTCCGCGGGCTCCATCGCCGTTTCGGCGACGTCGTCGCGCTCGACGGGGTCGACCTCGACGTGCCGCAGGGCATCGTCTACGGCCTGCTCGGACCGAACGGAGCCGGCAAGACGACCCTCATCCGATTGCTCACGACGCTGCTGGAGCCCGACGCCGGATCCATCGAGGTGGCGGGCGTCGACGTCGTCACGGATCCGACGGCCGCACGCGCCCGCATCGGGCTGGCCGGACAGTTCGCTGCGGTCGACGAGTACCTGACCGGCTGGGAGAACGTCGAGATGGTCGGCCGGCTCTACGGGCTCTCCCGCGCCGAGGCCCGTCGACGGACCGAGGACGTGCTGGAGCGCATCGGGCTCGTCGAGGCGGCGCATCGTCGGGTGGGGACCTACTCCGGCGGGATGCGGCGCCGGCTCGACCTCGCGGCGTCCCTCGTCGGTCGGCCCCAGGTGATGTTCCTCGACGAGCCGACGACCGGCATCGACCCCCGGAGCCGCAAGGACGTGTGGGAG
Source organism: Actinomycetota bacterium (assembly GCA_041163825.1). Lineage (GTDB taxonomy): Bacteria > Actinomycetota > Nitriliruptoria > Nitriliruptorales > Nitriliruptoraceae > JBEAQO01. The sequence goes on from JBEAQO010000104.1 coordinate 671, forward strand.
CTCGTGACCGACCTCGTCGAGGCCGGCACGACCGTGCTCCTGACGACGCAGTACCTCGAGGAGGCCGACCAGCTCGCGGACCGCATCGCCGTCATCGACCTCGGCCGCATCGTCTCGGAGGGCACCGCGGACGAGCTCAAGGCCCGGGTCGCCGGCGCGGTGCTCGAGGTCGAGGTGGCGGAGGAGGAGCGGACGGCCACGTCGGAGGTGCTCGAGCGCCTGGTCGAGGTCGCACCCATCACCGACCCGACGGGCACGTTGCTGCGCGTCCCCGCGCGTGACGGCACGCGCACGATGATGGAGGCGCTCCGTGCCCTGGATGCGGCCGGCATCAGCGTCACCGACGTCGCGCTGCACCGGCCGACCCTGGACGACGTGTTCCTCGCGCTCACGGGGGACACGGCCCGGAGCGTCGAGCCGCCCTCGCGGCGCGGCACCCGTCGTCGAAGGGGAGCACGGACATGAGCGAGCATGCCCCGGGGGCGCGGTCCGCGGCCGACGAGCCTCCGAGCCCGCATCGGCCACCCGAGCCCCTGCGTACGGCCACGACGCCGGCCAGCGCCGTGCGCGACGCGCTGGTGCTCGGTCGCCGCAACCTCCTGCGCGTGATCCGGCTCCCGCAGGTGCTGGCCTTCGCGACCGTCCAGCCGGTCATGTTCCTGATCCTCTTCACGTTCGTGTTCGGTGGTGCGATCCAGGGGTCCATCCCCCCGGCCGCCGGTGGGCGCTACATCAACTGGCTCGTCCCGGGCCTGATGGTGCAGGTCGCGACCTTCGGCTCCGGACAGACGGCGATCGGGCTGACGGAGGACCTCTCGAAGGGCGTCGTCGATCGCTTCCGCTCGCTGCCGATGGCGCGCTCGGCCGTCCTCGCCGGACGCACCGGGGCCGACCTCGTGCGCAGCGCGATGGTGATCGGGCTGATGGTGGTCGTCGGGGCCCTGCTCGGGTTCCGCTACCAGACCGACCCGCTGCGCTTCCTCGCCGGCTTCGCCCTCGTGCTCGCGTTCTCGCACGCGCTGTCGTGGGTGATGGCGACGATCGGGCTCGTCGTGCGGACGCCGGAGGCCGTCCAGACGGCCGTCTTCCTGCCGGTGTTCCCGCTCGTGTTCGCCTCGTCGGTGTTCCTGCCGACCACCACGATGCCGCCGTGGCTCCGGGCCTTCGCGGACCATCAGCCGATCACCGCGGTGACCAACGCGTTGCGCGGCCTCATGCTCGGACCGGGCGCGCTGCCGGTGGGCCTCACGCTGTCGAGCCAGGTCCTGCTCGCGCTCGCGTGGATCGCCGGCCTGCTCGTCGTGTTCGCACCGCTCGCCATCCGCGCCTACCGGCGCGCCATCACCTGACTAGCCTCGAGCCGGGACCGGGGCGATGACCGGTCGGGGGCGCCCCGGAGCTCACGTGGCGCCCGGAGGGAGCCCGATGGAGGCCGAGCGGCCGGACCGCAACCTCGCGATCGAGATCGTGCGCGTCACCGAGGCCGCAGCCATGTCCGCGGCTCGCTGGCAGGGTCGGGGGGACAAGGAGTCGGGCGACCGGGCCGCGGTCGACGCGATGCGCCAGGTCCTCGACACGGTCCAGATGAGCGGGCGCATCGTCATCGGCGAGGGGGAGAAGGACGAGGCCCCGATGCTCTTCAACGGGGAGCGTGTCGGTGCCGGGGTGCCGCCGGAGGTGGACCTCGCGGTCGACCCGGTGGAGGGCACACGGCTGCTGGCGGAGGGCCGTCCCGGCTCGTTGGCGGTGCTGGCTGCGGCCCCGGCGGGGGGACTGTTCGACCCCGGACCCTGCTTCTACATGGAGAAGCTGGTCGTCGGGCGCGCTGCGGCCGGCGCGATCGACCTCGAGCGGCCCCTCGCGGACAACCTCGGGGCCGTCGCTCGGGCGACCGGCCGGGCCGTGTCGGACCTGACCGTCGTCATGCTCGACCGGGACCGGCACGAGGACGCCAAGCGCGTGATCCGGGAGGTCGGCGCGCGACTGCAGCTGATCACGGACGGGGACGTCGCCGGTGCGCTGCTCGCGGCGTGGGACGAGCGACCGGGCGTCGACGTGCTCTACGGCATCGGCGGGACGCCCGAGGGGGTGACCGCGGCCTGCGCGGTCAAGGCCCTCGAGGGCCAGATCCTCGGCCGGCTCTGGACGCGCACCGACTCCGAGCGCCGCGCCGCGCTCGACGCCGGCTACGACCTCGACCGCATCCTGACGGTCGACGACCTCGTCACGTCCGAGGACTCGTTCTTCGCCTGCACCGGCATCACGGCGGGTCAGCTGCTGCGGGGTGTCGAGTTCGATGGCGGCGGCGCGACGACGGACTCGCTGGTGATGCGTTCGAAGTCGGGCACGGTGCGCCAGATCCGCGCGCGCCACCGCATCGACAAGCTGCGGGCCTTCTCCTCGATCACCTACTGAGCACGGACGGACCCGCGGTGCCGGCCCCGCTCACGCGTCGGAGTGCCCGCTCGCGTCGCGCGCCGGCCGTCCTCGACCGCCTCGCCGTCGCGATGCCCGACGCCCGCATCGCGCTCGAGTTCTCGGACCGTTGGGAGCTCCTCGTCGCGACGATGCTCAGCGCGCAGTCGACCGACGTGCGGGTCAACGCCGTCACGCGGGTGCTCTTCCGGGAGCTCCCGGGCCCCGCAGCCATCGCCGGCGCCACGATCCCCCAGCTCGAGGGGCTCATCGGCACGCTCGGCCTGTTCCGCAGCAAGGCGAAGCACCTGCGTGCGACGGCCCAGCTCGTGCTCGAGCGCCACGGGGGCGAGGTCCCCGGGACGATGGAGGAACTCATCGCCCTCCCCGGGGTGGCGCGCAAGACCGCCAACGTCGTCCTGTCCAACGGGTTCGGGCGCAACGAGGGGGTCGTGGTCGACACCCACGTCGCGCGGCTGGCACGACGGCTGGGGCTGACCACCGCCGAGGATCCCGTGCGCATCGAGCGCGACCTCATGGCGCTGTTCCCGCGCGAGCGCTGGCTCGAGGTCTCCGACCTGCTCATCCACCACGGGCGTCGGGTCTGCGACGCGCGCCGTCCCGACTGCGTCA
>JBEAQO010000105.1:0-3676 GCA_041163825.1 Actinomycetota bacterium
CCGTGCCTCGCGCCCCCCGGACGCCTCGGCAGGCACGGGACGCGACCGCGCTGCTCCGGACGATCGTCGCGCTCGGCCCCGCGTTCGCGGACGACGCGTTCACCACCGCCGAACTCGCGGGCGCGCTCGGCATCGACGTCGGGACCGCACGCAACCGCCTGCGGACGTTGATCGATGCCGGACTCGTCGTCGAGGCGGCGCGCGGTGAACCCCGTCGCGATGCCGACGGCAACCCGCTGCGCGGTCGTCCCCCGACCCGCTACCGCATCGCCGAGGGGGAGCCCGCCGCACCCGGCCCGGCCACGACGCCGAGCTGACCGGGCCCCCGGCCGCCGCGATGCCGATGCGCTCCGAGCGGCGCTGCGCATCGGGCTCGACGGATCAGCGGCGCGCGAACAGTCGGATGACGTACCAGAACAGCAGCGCCAGCGAGGCGAACAGGCTCATCGCCGCCGCGACCTCCCGGTCGGGCGGATAGGAGCGCAGGATGACCTGGGTGTCGTAGAGGATCGCCGCGCCGGCGAAACCGATCATGGCGACGGAGAACCACGTCCCGAGGTCCGTGCCGAGCAGCACCGCCGCGACGATGGCGACCAGCGCCAGCACGCCCGCCCAGCGCAGCGCCGCACCGAGGAAGGTCCAGTCGCGCGAGGACCGGATGGCCACGACCGAGAGGGCGGTGAACCCGACGACCGAGACCTGTGCCGCTCGGACCACGACGCCGGGGACCGAGGCCTCCGCAAGGAGCAGGAGCGGCGCGAAGATGACCGCGTTGGCCGCGACGAGGAGCGCGTAGGCGCCCCACTGCGCCAGCGCCCCCTCGGCGCGCAGGCCGACGGAGTTGGCGAGCCACGACACCACCATGAAGCCACCGAGGATCAGGAGCCACGACGTCGAGAACACGAGCTCGGTGATGGCGAGCGCGAGCCCGGAGGCGAACAGCCACGACTCGAGGAGGACGAAGCCCGCGACGCCCGCGAGCAGCCGCAGGTAGACGCGCTGCATGAAGCGCGCGCGGACGTCCTCGCCGTGCGCGAGGACCGGAGCGAGCTGGGTGCCGTCCTGCACGATGCTGACCTCCTCGGTCCCGTTCGGAGCCTCGCCGGCCGGACCCGGCCGTCCGGCGCACCCCACGAGGGTACGGGCACGGCGCCGTGCATGGGGCGTCAGACGTCCGTCACGTCCCAGAGCTCGCGGGCGCGCGGCGGTGCCGGGTAGGACGCCTGCGCGCCCGGGCGGGTGACGCTCTCGGCCGCGCAGGCGATCGCGACGCGTGCGGCGGCCGCCGCCGAACGCCCGGCGGCGAGGCCGACCGCGAAGGCGCCGACGAAGGCATCGCCGGCGCCCGTGGTGTCGACCGCATCCACGACGGGCGCCCCGATGCGCTGCGGTGTCGCCGAGCCCTCGGCACCGTCCGCCAGGTCGACGAGGACGACGCCTCGCTCCCCGAGCGTCACGACCAGCCCGAGGGCCTCGGCGCGCGCGAACGCCACGAGCGCGTCGTCCTCCACCGACCCCATCGGGGCCCCCGAGAGCAGCGCGAACTCGGTCTCGTTGGGGACGAGCCAGTCCGTGAGCCCGAGGAGACCCGGCTCAGGGCGCATCGCCGGCGCAGGATTGAGGACGGTCGTCGCACCCACCGCTCGCGCCGCGGCGAAGGCCGCGAGGATGGCCGACTGCGGGACCTCGAACTGCGCCACGACCACGGCGGGACGGGCATCGCGCACGGCCTCCGCGGCGTCGTCGGGTCGGAGGCGGGCGTTCGCGCCGGGCACGACCACGATGCGGTTGGTGCCGTCCGGCTCGACCTGGATCTGCGCGACCCCGGTCGGCTCGCCCGCGACCGCGCGGACGTGCTCGAGCCCGACACCCAGACGACCCAGTTCGTCCCGCGTGAGCCTCCCGTGCACGTCGTCACCGAGGCAACCGACGAGCTCGACCCGGCCACCGAGGCGGCGCGCCATCACCGCCTGGTTCGCGCCCTTGCCACCGAAGTGGGTGGCGAAGCCCTCGCCGACGACGGTCTCCCCCGCCGCGGGCGCCCGCTCCAGCGTGACGACGAGGTCGATGTTGGCGCTCCCGACGACGAGCACGTGCGTCGCCTCGGGCCCACCGGGGAGCGCCGAGCCGCTCATGCCGTCGGCCCGGGAGCGTCGGCGGTCCCCCCGTCGTCGAAGCGCCCGTGCCGCGAGCGGGAACGGCGGAGGCGCTCCAGACGACCGCCGAGCCCGTCCGCTCGGGCCGCGCCGGCCGCAGCATCCAGGGCGAGCCCGAGCGTGAGGACCGAACCCTCCCCGGCACCCTCCGGCAACCATCCGACCGGGAGGACCAGCTCCTGCTCGTCGTCACCGACGAGCAGGACGGCCCGCTCGCCGTCGACGATGCGGTCGACCACGGCCTGCAGGATCGGGCTCCCGTCCACGTACCGCCCTCCCTCTCGATGGCGCTGGAGCGCCGGCCGCCCTCGGTCGGCCGTTCAGCGCCGCGTCCGCACGGTGATCGCGCGTCCATCGGTCGAGACGACCACCGTCCCGACGCGGTCGGTCCCGAAGAGCTCGATGCCGGCCGCCTCGATGCGCGTGACGACCTCGTCGTGGGGATGGCCGTACCGGTTGCCCGCCCCGGCAGAGTAGACCGCGACGCTCGGCGCGACGGCGGCGAGGAACGCCGGGGTCGTCGAGGTCCGCGACCCGTGGTGCCCGACCTTGAGCACGTCGGCCCCGACGCCCGTCGGCGCGTCGAGCATGCGCGCCTCGACCGGACCCTCCGCGTCGCCCGTGAAGAGGAAGCGGACCTCGCCGTAGGTCACGCGCACGACGAGCATCGCGTCATGGAGGTCGCCGAACGACGCACCACGTCGCGGATGCAGCACCTCGACATCGACGGGACCGAAGCGCGCGCGATCACCCGCCCGCGGCTCCTCGTAGCCGGCCGTCGAGGCCTCGAGGGCGGCGACCGCGCGCTCGAAGGTCCGCGTCGTGGTGACCGACCCGGACCACCAGACCTCATCGACCTCGATCTCGGAGAGCACGCGGTCGAACTGGCCGATGTGGTCGGCGTGCGGGTGGGAGACGATGACGAGGTCGAGGCGGTCGATGCCGAGTCCGCGAAGCGCAGCGACCACTTCGCTGCCGCGGTAGTCGCCGGTGTCGATCAGGAGCCGCGCATCGGCGTGGAGGACGAGCGCCGCGTCCCCCTGACCGACGTCGAGGAAGTGCACCTCGAGATCGCCGTCCGGCGGAGCAGCGGGAGGGCCCGGCTCCGTCCGGTCCGGGACTGCCGCGTCCGGGGGCGTGCTCGGCTCCGTGCGGTCCGGGACCGCCGCGTCCGGGGGCGCGGCATCGGGGACCACCGCGTCCGGGACGCCCGAGCCCTCGGGGACGCCCTGCGGGAGACCCGACGATCCGTCGCCCGGTGCGATCGCGCCCCGCTCGGCGGGCACCTCGACCCCGCAGGCGCCGAGCATCGCCAGCAGCGCGAGGGCGCCGAGCGACCGACCCATGCCGCGCAATCCGGCCCACCTCCTCGCCCCGGGCTGCCCGCCGACCGGTCGAGCATGCCGCGCCGCAGTGACGCACGCGACCGAGCGGGCCGGGTCGGTCGTCTACCGTCCCGGCATGGGCGCGGACCGGGTCAGGATCGTCGAGGATGCCCTCGATTCGGCGATCGCGGACGC
>JBEAQO010000106.1:0-5729 GCA_041163825.1 Actinomycetota bacterium
CTGAGCTCGACGACCGACCCGAGGAGCCCCTACACCGACGTCATCCGACGGCTCAACCTCCCGCCCGAGTACCTGCTGCTCAACCGCATCCAGTGGGGGCTGAACTCGGTGCTCGCTCGGCTCGGCGCCTCCAACGACTGGCGCGCCATCCGCGACGAGTACGTCGTCGAGGGTGCGCCGCCCGCGACGCCCCTCGGGGCCGAGGACGCTGCCTGGTGGGCCGACCGACGGACCCCGGAGGGCCGACGATGACCACGACCGACGCCGTGCGCGAGAACCTCACCCGGGAGGAGGCGATCGCTCGTCGCGACCTCCTCGAGGTCGAGCGGACCCGGGTCCACCTCGAGCTCGCGGCCGACGCGGAGACCTTCCGCTCGACCGCGACCGTGACGTTCACGGTGCGCGGCAGCGGCTCGACGTTCCTCGACTGCACCGCGGTCGAGGTCCACCGCGTCGTCCTCGACGGCGAGGACCTCGGGACCGCGGGCGTCTCGGCGACCAGGGTCGCCCTGCCCGAGCTCGCTCCCGGGCGCCACGAGGTCACGGTCGAGGCGACGATGGCCCACCGCCACGAGGGCGAGGGCCTCCACCGCTTCGTCGACCCCTCCGACGGTCTCGTCTACCTCCACAGCCAGTTCGAGCCCTTCGACGCGCACCTCGTGTTCGCCTGCTTCGACCAGCCCGACCTGCGCACCGTCCTCGAGCTCTCGGTCGATGCTCCCGAGGGCTGGGTGGTCGTCTCGAACGAGCCCGCCACCGAGCGCCCCGCCGAGGGCACCGCCGGGCGGTGGGCGTTCGCGCCGACGCCGCCGATCCCGACCTACATCACCGCGGTCGTCGCCGGGGCCTACGCGAGCGTCCACGACCGCCACGTCCGTCCCGACGGTCGCGCGACGGAGCTCGGCCTCCACGTCCGGCGCTCGCTCGCCGAGCACCTCGACCACGAGGAGTGGTTCGCGCTGACGCGGGCCGGGCTCGACTGGTTCGAGGGCGCGTTCGGCATGCCCTACCCCTTCACCAAGTACGACCAGCTGCTGGTCCCGGAGTTCTCCGCGGGGGCGATGGAGAACCCCGGTTGTGTGACGTTCTCCGAGAACTACGTCTTCCGCTCGCGGGTGACCGATGCCCTGCGGGAGCGCCGCGCGGAGACGCTGCTGCACGAGATGGCGCACATGTGGTTCGGCGACCTCGTCACCATGCGCTGGTGGGACGACCTGTGGCTCAACGAGTCCTTCGCCACCTTCATGTCGGTGCTCTGCCAGACCAGTGCGACGCGCTGGCACGACGCCTGGGTCACGTTCGTCGATGCCGAGAAGGCCTGGGCCAAGCTGCAGGACCAGCTGCCCTCGACCCACCCGATCGCCGACGAGATGCCCGACGTCGAGTCCGTGCACCAGAACTTCGACGGCATCACCTATGCCAAGGGCGCCTCGGTGCTCCGTCAGCTGGTCGCCTGGGTCGGCCAGGACGCGTTCCTCGCCGGTTGCCGCGCCTACTTCGCCGAGCACGCGTGGAGCAACACCGAGCTGACCGACTTCCTCGGGGCCCTCGAGGGCGCGAGCGGTCGGGAGCTCGCCGGCTGGGCCGACGAGTGGCTGCGCACCACCGGCATCAACCGCCTCGGCCTCGAGCTCACCACCGACGACGAGGGTCGCATCACCGCCGCGACCCTCGTGCAGGAGGACCCGGCCCCCGCCTGGCGGAGCGAGCCCCGTCCCCCGGTCCTCCGTCGGCACCGCCTGGCCATCGGCGGCTACGAGCGGGATGGCGCGGTGCTGCGCCGCACGACGCGCATCGAGCTCGACGCCGTCGGGGAACGCACGGACGTGCCTGAGCTCGTCGGGCTCGTGCGCCCGCCGGTGCTCGTGGTCAACGACGACGACCTCACGTACACGAAGGTCCGGGTCGACGACGTGACCCTCGCGACCATCGAGCACGAGCTCGCGGCGATCGTCGAACCGATGGCGCGCGCGCTGCTCTGGGGCGACGCGTGGGACCTGGTGCGCGACGGCGAGCTCGCGGCGAGTCGCTTCGTGACGCTCATCACCACCAACCTGCGCGCCGACGAGCCGATCGGGGTGCTCCAGCGCCTGCTGCAGCGCGGCCACGGGGCCGTCGAGCGCTACGCCGCGGAGGCGAACCGTCCCGCGCTGCGCGTGCGGCTGCTCGCCCACGCCCGCGACCTGCTCGCGACGGCGGAGGGCGGCAGCGACGTCCAGCTCGCGCTCGTGCGCCACTGGGCGGCGCTCGCCGATGCGGACGCGGCCGACCTCGACCGGCTCGCCGGTCTGCTCGAGGGCCGCGACGTGCCGGCCGGGCTCAGCGTCGACACCGACCTGCGCTGGGCGCTCCTCGGGGCGCTCGCGCGCGCGGGGAGGGTCGGCGAGGACGCGATCGTCGTGGAGCTCGCCCGCGACGACACCGACCTCGGTCGGCGCTCGGCGGCGTACGCCCGTGCGGCCCGGCCGCTGCTCGCGGCCAAGGAGACCGCCTGGGAGCTCCTGATGGACCCGGAGCTCCCGCTCGCGACGTCGCGCCAGGTCTGGGCCGGGCTCGCTCAACTCGACCAGGCCGAGGTGCTCGCCCCGTTCACCGAGCGCTACTTCACCACGCTGCCGCGCGTCTGGCGCGAGCGCTCGCTCGACTGGTCGATCGAGTGGTCGGCCGGCACCTTCCCGCACTGGGCCGCCGGGCCCGGGCTCGTCGAGCGCGTCGATGCCGTGCTGGCCGACGCGGGGCTCGCTCGTCCGTTGCGTCGCGTGCTGCTCGAACAGCGCGACACGCTGATGCGCACCCTCGCTGCCCGCGACCGTGACGCCCGGGACGGCTAGCTCCGCTCCGGCGACGCAGGAGCCCTACGCACCGTCCACGACCACGAGACGCGCGAGGACCGCGTCGAGGTCGAGTGCCTCGACGCTCGGCAGGACGAGGTCGGCAGCGCCGACCCGCGCGTCCGGTCCGATACCGACACAGCGCATGCCGGCCGCGCGCGCGGCCTCGATGCCGGCCGCGGCATCCTCGACGACGAGGCACGCGGCCGGCTCGACGTCGACCAGGCGCGCCGCGGCGAGGAACACGTCGGGCGCGGGTTTGGCGCGCTCGACGGTCGTGCCGTCCGCGATCGCATCGAAGCGCTCTGCCAGGTCCAGACGCTCGAGGATGCGGCGAGCGTTCCTCGACGCGGAACCGATCGCGACCGCGAGCCCGAGCGCCCGAGCTCGGTCGATGAGCGCGAGTGCGCCCGGCAGGACGTCGTGCGGGCCCATGCGGGCCACCGCGGCGAGGTAGTCGGCGTCCTTCGCGTCGAGGAGGGCACGGACCTCGTCGTCGCCGAGCGAGGCGAAGCGTTCCCCGAGGATGAGCCGGAGCGAGTCCTCGCGCGAGCGACCGCGCAGGCGGTCACGGACGTCGTCGGGGAGGGGGACCCCGAGCCGATCGGCGAGCGCACCCCAGGCCGCGAGGTGCTGCTCGGCGGTGTCGGTGACGACGCCGTCGAGGTCGAGGATGAGTGCCCGAACGGGCAGCATCAGCCGCCGAGATCGCCGAGCAGCCGGTCGGCCGCGATCTCCGCGCAGGTCGGGCAGACCGGGAAGCGGCTCGGGTCGGCATCCGGCACCCAGCGCTTCCCGCACAGGGCCGTCACCGGGCGGCCCGTTCGGCGGGCCCGCTCGAGGTCGCGCCGGCCCACGTAGTGGGCGAAGCGGTCGTGGTCACCATCCCCCGGCGGGACCGGCGCCGGCTCGGTCTCGGTCGGCGTCGTGCGCGCGGGCAGGACGGTGGGGGCGGCATCGCTCATGGGGAGCAGCCTAGTGCTGCTGGCGCGGATGGACGGCCCGGGGGCGTCCGAACGGCGGTGCGCCAGCGCGCCCGCGGCCGAGCGCGTGTGTCGGATCAGAACACCACGGTCGTGGTGCCGTCGCGGATGACCCGATCGGCGCAGTGCCACTGCACCGCCCGCGAGAGGACGATGCGCTCGATGTCGGCGCCCGAGCGCTTCAGGTCCTCGACCGTGTCCCGGTGGGAGACCCGGATGACGTCCTGCTCGATGATCGGTCCCTCGTCGAGCTCCTCGGTGACGTAGTGCGCGGTCGCCCCGATGAGCTTGACCCCTCGCTCGCGGGCCCGTGCGTAGGGGTTCGCGCCCGCGAAGGCCGGCAGCAGCGAGTGGTGGACGTTGATGACCGGCATGCCGACGCGCTCGAGGAAGTCCCCGGTCAGGACCTGCATGTAGCGGGCGAGCACGACCAGGTCGGCGGCCCCGACGAGCAGCTCGAGCAGCCGCGCCTCCGAGGCCGACCGGTCCCCCGCGACGCTCGGGACGTGCGCGAAGGGCACCCCGAACGGCTCGACCGCGGGACGCAGGACCTCGTGGTTCGAGGCGACGAGCACGACCTCGGCCCCGAGGTCCCCGCGGCGCGCGCGCCAGAGGAGATCGAGGACGCAGTGGTCCGCCGTCGAGGCGAGGACGGCGAGGCGCTTGGGTCGCTCCGCCGGCCAGGTCCACCACTCGAGCCCGAGCGGTTCGCCGACCTCAGGCCCGAAGCGATCACCGAAGGCCGCGATGGCCGCCGGCGGGGCGGTGAACTCGAGCCGGAGGTAGAAGCGGCCGCCCGAGGCATCCGAGCTGTGCTGCGAGGAGTCGATGATGTTCGCCCCGAGCCCGAAGAGGAACGTCGAGACCGCACTGACGATGCCGGGCCGGTCCTCGCAGTCGATCAGGAGCCGGACGATGGGGCTGTCGGACACGGTCGGGCTCCTCGCGGCGGATCCTTCACCGGTGCGTGGCGGTGTGACGCTAGCCGTCCCGCCGGCTCCCACTGACGGGGCCGAGTCTGCCCGTTCGGGCACCGATCGGGCTAGCGTGGCGAGCGCCGGGGAGGGAGGCGCGGATGACGCGTCCGGGGTCGCTGTGGGAGGGCGTGGGGCTGGAGCTCCCCGTCGAGGTCGTCGCGACGGTCGTCACCACGCAGACCGGGCGTCTTCGCCTCGCCGAGCTCCTGAACCGCGGGCTCGCCTGGGAGGTCGGTCAGCGCCTCGCCGTCGAGCGAACCGAGGTGCTCCTGCGCGACGGCCGTCCGCTGCCCGCGCTGTCCATCACCCCGACGCGCCGCGTGGCCGCATCGAGGATGACGGTGAACGTCGAGCGTCGCATCACCCTGCCCCAGGACGAGCGCGAGTTCCTCGGGGTCGACGAGCACGGCGACGAGGTTCTGATCGCGTTCCACATCGGCGACCTGCAGCGCGCGGTGATGCTCGGCGCCGGAGGCCTCTCGGCCGTCCTGTTCGAGGTCTGGCCGAAGGGAATCCGCTGACTTGCAGAGAGAACCCGTAGTCCTCGCGCTCAGCAGTGGGTGCTGGCGCCGGCTCTATGACGGTGCAGTGGCGGTGATGGCGCTGACCTCGGTGGTCGTCGCGTTCGTCCCGGAGAGCCCCCGGACGCGCCTGCTCGGAACCACCATCTCGGCCTCGTCTTGCTCTGTCCGACGTTCGAAAGGGATTTCCTGCCCCTGGGTCCCTCACCGAACCCGTCAAGGAACAGAAATCGAGGCAGTCGTTCGACAGGGTGAATGTTGCGAGGTGGTCGCTTTCGACCAGTTGGACTGAGGCGCAGTTTCCGCTCGCGACTCCTTCGACCACCGCCGGATCGGTTGGGACCCAACCCCCGAGCGGCCATCAACCCCGGGGCGCTTCATGAGTGAGAGAGCGGCCCTGAATGAAGTGCAGTAGCA
>JBEAQO010000107.1:0-4354 GCA_041163825.1 Actinomycetota bacterium
CGACGGGAGGCTCGGCGATGACGGACGGGACCGCGGCGGGCGGGCGTGACCTCGTGCGCGCCACGCTGACCGGCATCGCGCTGGCCATCGTCGCGTTCGGCTCGATCCTCTGGCGACCCGCCGCCTTCACCGTCGTCATCGTCGTCCTGCTCGGCGTCGCGTCGGTCGAGCTCGGCCGCGTCCTGCGCGGTGTGGGACGCGGGCTCCATGTCGATGTGCTCGTCGTCGTGGGCACCCTCTGGCTCGTCACGACCGCCCTGTACGGCGCACCCGCCCAGCGAGCCGGCTCCGTGCTGCTCCTGGTCGCGGCCGTCGCGCGGTCGATGCTCGACCGCGAGCGCCGTGACGCGTTCGCCACCGTCGCCGCGACGGTGCTGCTGGGGCTGTGGACCGCGGGGCTCGGCACGCATGCGCTGCGGCTGCTCGCGCTCGACGGCGGGGACCGGCTCCTGATCGTCGCGCTCGCCTCGGTCGCGCTCGCCGATGTCGGCGCGTACGCGCTGGGCTCGGCGTTCGGCCGCCACCGGCTCGCGCCCTCGCTGAGCCCGAACAAGACCTGGGAGGGGCTCGTCGGGGCGCTCGCGGTCGGCGCGCTCGTCGGGGCCCTCGCGGGCGGCTGGCTCCTCGAGCTCGCCGCGCCGGTGGGGGCGCTCGTCGGGCTCGCGGTCGCGCTCGCCGGCGCGGTCGGCGACCTCGCCGAATCGATGCTCAAGCGCGACCTCGGGGTCAAGGACCTCGGCGCCTCGCTCGCCGGTCACGGCGGGGTGCTCGACCGCATCGACGCGATCCTCTTCGCCCTGCCTGTGGCCCACCTGGCCGGGGTGCTGCTGCTCGGCTGAGGTCCGTCCGCGCCGGCGCCCGGGCATGGCACCCTCGGGGGATCGGACGCGGCAGGGCACCGCCGCGCACCGCGCCGCACGCCGCACCGCGCCGCACGCCGCACCGCAGGCCGACCCGTTCGACGAGAGGGCCCGACCGTGACCGCGCCCGCCGCGACGCTCGACCCCTACGCGCTCGACCGCGCCGGGGTCGCCGCGCTCGTCGCCGAGCTCGGTGAGCCCGCCTACCGCGCGAAGCAGCTCGCGGGCTGGCTCGTGCGCGGCATCGACGACCCGGCCGCGATGACCGATCTGCCTGCGGGGCTGCGCGACGCGCTGGCCGAGCGCTTCGCGCCGTCGCGGCCCGAGCTCGTCGCCCACCGCGTGGCCGACGACGGGCACACGCACAAGCTGCTGCTGCGCTTCGCCGACGGCGAGGCCATCGAGACCGTGCTCATGCTCTACCCCAAGCGCGCGACCGTGTGCGTGTCCACCCAGGCCGGCTGCGCGATGGGCTGCCCGTTCTGCGCCACCGGCCAGGCGGGGCTGCGTCGGCAGCTCACCGCCGGCGAGATCGTGCGCCAGGTCGTCGTCGCCGACGCGGCGCTGCGCTCCGGTGCGCTCGGCACCGAGGCGCTACCCGCCGGAGCGCCCGACCACGTCACCAACGTCGTCTACATGGGCATGGGCGAGCCGCTCGCCAACACCGACGCGACGCTCGCGAGTCTCGCGTGGCTGACCGACCCGGAGGGCTTCCGGCTCTCGGCGCGCTCGCTCACCGTCTCGACGGTCGGGCTCGTGCCGGGCATCCGCCGGCTCACGGCGACGGGGCTGCCCGTCACGCTCGCGGTCAGCCTCCACGCGGCGACGGACGGGCTGCGCGACCGGCTCGTGCCGATCAACCGCACGCACCCGATCGCCGAGCTCGAGGCGACCATCGCCGAGCACCTGCGCGCGACGCGCCGGCGCGTGAGCCTGGAGTGGTGCCTGATCGACCGCGTCAACGACGACGATCGCGAGGCCGACCTGCTCGGCGCGATGGCGCGCCGCCTGCGTGCGCATGTCAACGTCATCCCGATGAACCCGACGCCCGGGGTGGCCTGGCGCGAGCCCGATGCCGACACCGTCGCGCGCTTCGTCGCGCGCGTCGAGCGTTCGGGGGCGACGGTGACGCTGCGCGACACGAGGGGCCGCGACGCGGACGCGGCCTGCGGGCAGCTGCTCGCGAGCTACGCGCTCGGCTCGGGCGCCGTCCTGCCCTTCGCGCTCGATGCCGCCGCGCGCGTCGAGGCCGGGCTCGCCGGTGCGCCGCGCGGCGCGGGCCCTGCGGTCGGGGAGGTGCGGGCATGACGCGCGAGGTGGTGCTGCTCGGCTCGACCGGCTCGATCGGCCGTCAGACCCTCGAGGTCGTCGCCGCGCATCCCGAGCGCTTCCGCGTGCGTGCGCTCGCAGCCGGTTCCGACGCGAGCGGGCTCCTCGCCCAGCTCGAGTCGACGGGGGCCCGCCGCGCGGCGCTCGCGGACCCGGCCGCGGCCGCCGAGGTCGCCCGTGCGCGTCCCGACGTCGAGGTCCTGTCCGGGCCCGAGGGCGTGCGCGAGCTCGCCGCGTCGGGTCCCGACGTCGTCGTCAACGCCATCACCGGGGCGGTCGGGCTCGGGCCGACGCTCGCCGCGCTCGACGCCGGCACGCCGGTCGCGCTCGCGAACAAGGAGAGCCTCATCGTCGGCGGCGCGCTCGTCGTCGGGGCGGCGGAGCGGGCCGGGGGGCGGGAGCGGATGCTGGTGCCGATCGACTCCGAGCACTCGGCCGTCGCCCAGTGCCTGCGCGCGGGCGGGCGCGGTGAGGTCGCACGGGTGGTGCTGACCGCCAGCGGCGGGCCGTTCCGGGGCCGCAGCGCCGCCGAGCTCGCCGACGTGACCCCCGAGCAGGCGCTCGCCCATCCGACCTGGTCGATGGGCCCGGTCGTCACGGTCAACTCCGCGACGATGATGAACAAGGGGCTCGAGCTCATCGAGGCCCACCTGCTCTTCGACCTGCCGCTGGAGCGGCTGGAGGTGGTCGTGCATCCCCAGTCCATCGTGCACTCGCTGGTCGACTTCGTCGACGGCTCCACCATCGCCCAGCTCGCCCCGCCCGACATGCGCGTGCCGATCCAGGTGGCGCTGGGCTGGCCGGACCGCCTGCCCGGAGCCTTCGCGCGCTTCGATGCGGCCGCGACCGGGACGCTGACCTTCGAGCCGGTCGACCGCGCCACCTTCCGTGCGCTCGCGCTGGCCGAGGACGCCGCCCGCGCCGGCGGCTCCCACCCGGCCGTGCTCAACGCGGCGAACGAGGTCGCGGTCGAGGCGTTCCTCTCCGGCGCGCTCGCGTTCCTGGACATCGCTGGGGTGGTGGAGGACGCGCTCGCGGCCTGGGCCGACGAGGGAGCACCGGTACCGGCGAACGAGGACGACGTCGTCGCGGCCGATGCGTTCGCGCGGGCGCGGGCGCGGGCCACCGTCGCGTCGCGCACGGCGGTGGGCGCATGAGCGGCGGGCTCGGAGCGGCGGTCTTCGTCGCGGCGATCGTGCTCGCGGTCGTCGTGCACGAGCTCGGTCACCTCGTGACCGCCAAGCGCTTCGGGATGCGCGCCGACCGCTTCTTCGTCGGCTTCGGTCCGACGCTGTGGTCGACCCGCGTCGGCGAGACGGTCTACGGCGTCAAGGCGCTGCTGCTCGGTGGGTTCGTGCGCGTGATGGGGATGTCGCCCGAGGACGAGCGGCTCGCCCCCGTCGGCCCGACGCTCGCCGCGCACGCGCCGATCGACGACGACGACCTCGCGCGCGAGCTCGACCGGGAGCTCGAGCGGCGCGGCACGCCCGCATCGACGCGGCAGCGCATCGCCGAAGCGCTGCGCGCGCGCACCGCCGCGGGGCCCGGTGCGGACCTCGCCGAGCGCGTCGACGGTGCGGTCGCCGCGGCCGTCGGCGAACCGGAGCGCGTCGGTGACCTCGCCTGGCGACTGCGCCGTGGCGACGAGGGCCGCTTCTTCCCGGACCGTCCGGCCTGGCAGCGCGCCATCGTGCTCGTGACCGGTCCGCTCTCGCACCTGGTCGTCGCCTTCGCGGTGCTCGCCGGCGCCTACGCGACGATCGACCAGCCGACGGGGGAGGTCTCGACGCTCGTCGCGCAGGTCGTGCCGGACTCGCCGGCCGGCGAGGCCGGGCTCGCCGCGGGCGATCGGCTCGTCGCCATCGGTGGCGTCGAGAGCGAGCGCTTCGCGGACCTGCGCGAGGAGCTGCGCTCGCGGCCGGGGGTGGTCACGCCCCTCGTCGTCGAGCGCGATGGGGCGCGCGTCGCGCTCGAGCTCGTGCCGCGCGCCGAGGTCGATCCGGAGACCGGGGAGACCGTCGGGGTCGCCGGCTTCCTGCCCGCGCCCGAGTTCGCCCCGCTCGGGGTGGGCGAGGCGCTCTCCCGCGCGGCGAACGGCGAGCCGAGCGCGCTCTCGCCGGGCGGGGTCGGTCCGATGATCACCGGCTCGGCGGTCGGGCTCGTGC
>JBEAQO010000108.1:0-4734 GCA_041163825.1 Actinomycetota bacterium
GCGGAGGACGTCGGCCGCTCCCGACGTCGACGCGGAGTCCGCACGAGCCGCACGCCGCGCCCTCGCCGATAGGCTGACGCGACGGCGGCCCTGCGGGGCGCCGGTGAGGTCGGTCGAGCACCGTCCGCGCCACCCACGAGCGCGCGAGCCGCGCGAGCGAGGACGCAGCGTGCCGGCCACCATCATCGTCGGTGCGCAGTGGGGTGACGAGGGCAAGGGCAAGGCGACCGACCTGCTCGCCGACGCGACCGACCTGGTCGTGCGCTACCAGGGCGGCAACAACGCCGGCCACACCGTCATCGTCGGGGACGAGGTCTTCAAGCTCCACCTGACCCCGTCCGGGATCCTCTACCCGCACGTCACCCCGGTCATCGCCGACGGCGTGGTCATCGACCCGGCGGTGCTGATCGAGGAGCTCGACGGCCTCGAGGCCCGTGGGCTCGACCCGTACGCGCGCCTCAAGGTCTCCGGCAACGCCCACCTGATCCTCCCCCACCACCGCGAGCTCGACCGCCTGATCGAGCGCCGGCTCGGATCGGAGAGCCTCGGGACGACCCGGCGCGGCATCGGTCCGGCCTACGCCGACAAGGCCGCCCGGGTGGGGTTGCGCTTCCAGGACCTCTTCGACCCGCCGATCTTCGCCAAGAAGCTCGAGGCGGTGCTCGCGCACACCAACCTCGTGCTGACCCGCATCCACGGTCAGCCGGCGATGGACGCCGGCGCCATCGCTGAGGAGTACCTCGGGTACGCCGAGCGCCTCGCACCGCTCCTCTGCGACACCACCGACCTGCTGCACACCGCGCTCGAGGCCGGTCGCCACCTCATCCTCGAGGGCGCGCAGGGCACGATGCTCGACCTCGACCACGGCACCTACCCGTTCGTGACGTCGTCGAACCCGGTCGCCGGGGGCGCGCTGACCGGTGCGGGCATCGGACCGCGCGACGTCGGGCGCGTCATCGGCATCACCAAGGCCTACGTCACGCGCGTCGGCGCGGGACCGTTCCCGACCGAGCTCCTCGACGAGGTCGGCGAGCGCATGGTCGAGGTCGGCGGCGAGTTCGGCACCACCACCGGACGCCGCCGGAGGGTCGGCTGGTACGACGCGGTCGTCGCGCGCTACGCCCAGCGCGTCAACGGCTTCACCGACCTCTTCCTCACCAAGCTCGACGTGCTCGGCGAGTTCGACCGGCTGCGGGTCGCCGTCGCCTACCGACACGAGGGCCGCGAGCACCGTCACCTCCCGTCGCACCAGTCGGTCCTCCACCACGCGGAGCCCGTCTACGAGGAGCTCCCCGGCTGGCGGAGCGACCTCTCGCACGTGCGCGATGTCAGCGAGCTCCCGCGCGAGGCCGTCGACTTCATCGACCTCCTCGAGGAGGTCTCGGGCGCGCCGATCACCTGGGTCTCGGTCGGGCCCGCGCGCGAGCAGACGCTGGTGCGCCGCGATGCGCCGCTGCCCGGTCGCGACGGCCGCCCCGGGTGATCGGGTGTCGCGCATGGCCCGCGAGGGTGCGGATGCTGCTGATGGGTCGCCCGATGGGACTGGGCTGATGGGACTCCGGCTCCTCGTCGTCGGCTCGGGCGCGCGCGAGCACGCGCTGGTCGCTCGGCTCGTCGCGGAGGACTCGGTCGAGGCGGTCGACGCCGCGCCCGGCAACCCCGGCATCGCCGCGCTCGCGACCTGCCACCCGGTCGCCGTCGACGACCTCGAGGGTCTGGTCGATCTCGCGCGCGGTCTCGCGGTCGATCTGGTCGTCGTCGGCCCCGAGGCGCCGCTCGTCACGGGGCTCGTCGATCGGCTCGCGGTGGTCGGCATCGCCGCGTTCGGGCCGAGCGCGGCCGCGGCCGCGATCGAGGGCTCGAAGGGCTTCGCCAAGGACGTGCTCGCTGCCGCGGGCGTCGCGACGGCGGCCGCGGTGGCGACCCGGGACCGCTCGGAGGCGCTGGCCGCGCTCGCACGCTTCGGGCCGCCCCACGTCGTCAAGGCCGACGGGCTCGCCGCCGGCAAGGGCGTGGTCGTGACCGAGGACCGCGACGAGGCGGTCGCCGCGATCGACGCCGCGCTCGTCGAGGGTCGCTTCGGGACCGCCGGCGAGGCGGTCGTCGTCGAGGCGTTCCTCGACGGGGTCGAGCGCAGCCTCTTCGCGGTCTGCGACGGCACCGACGCGGTGCTGCTGCCCCCGGCGCGCGACCACAAGCGCGCGCTCGACGGTGACCGCGGTCCGAACACCGGCGGCATGGGCGCATCGAGCCCCGTCGAGGGCTTCGGGACCGAGGAGGCCGCACCCCTCCTCGACACGGTCGTGCGACCCGTGCTCGCCGAGCTCGCTGGTCGCGGGGCCCCGTTCCGCGGGCTCCTCTACGCCGGTCTCGTGCTCACCGCCGAGGGGCCGCAGGTGCTCGAGTTCAACGCGCGCTTCGGCGACCCCGAGACCCAGGTCGTGCTGCCGCGCATCACCTCGGACCTCGCGCAGCTGCTGCATGCCTCCGCGACCGGCTCCGTCGCCGACGTGCCGCTCGAGCTCGCCGACCTCGCGGCGGTCACCGTCGTCCTCGCCTCGGGCGGCTACCCCGAGGCCTACGAGGTCGGGCGCGTCATCACCGGCGTCGAGGAGGCCGAGGCGATGCCGGGCGTCGCGGTGCTCCACGCCGGGACTGCGCGCGACGATGCGGGGCGGCTCGTGACCGCCGGAGGCCGCGTGCTCTCGGTCACCGCGGTCGGCCCCGACGTCGCGACCGCGCGAGCGCGCGCCTACGCAGCGGCCGACCGCATCGCGTTCGACGGGCTGCAGCGCCGCGAGGACGTCGCCGCGCAGTAGCGTCGGACCGTCGCGTCCGCGCGGCGCGATCGACGGGGTCGCGGCAGCACGAGCGTGCCGAGAGGGACGAGGATGGCCGAGGACCGCACGCCACGGGTCGGCATCGTCGTCGCCTCGCGCGACGACCTCCCGGTCCTCGAGCGCGCCTCGAGCGAGCTCGAGCGCCTCGGCGTGCCGCACACGCTCGACGTCCGCTCGGCCCAGCACGATCCCTCAGGGCTCGCCGAATGGGCCGTGGGGGCGGCCGACGCCGGCTACCGCGTGCTCATCGCCGGGGACGCGGGTGCGGCGCAGCTGCCGGGGGTGGTCGCCGCGTACACGACGCTGCCGGTCATCGGCGTGCCGTGCCGCACCGCGCAGCTCGGTGGCGCCGACGCGCTCCACGCCATCGTGCAGATGCCCGAGGGCTTCCCGGTCGCGACCGTGGGCGTCGACGCCGCCGTGAACGCGGCGCTGCTCGCCGTGCAGATCCTCTCGCTCGACGACGCGGCGCTCGCCGAGCGCTACGCCGAGGCCCGCGCGGAACGTGCCCGCAGCGCGACCGAGCACCGCGAGGTCCTGACCGGTCGCGCCACCGAGGGCTTCGGCTTCGGGGTGGGGAGCGCGTGAGCGCGACGTCGCGACCGCCGGCGATGGACGCGGCGGCCTGGGACGCGCGCTACGGCGCGAGCGGCCTCGTGTGGTCGTCGACCCCCAACGTGTGGGTCGAGCGTGAGTGCGCCGACCTCGCCCCGGGACGCGCGCTCGATCTCGCGGCGGGCGAGGGTCGCAACGCCGTCTGGCTCGCCGAGCGCCGGTGGGACGTCGAGGCCATCGACTTCTCGCCGGTCGGGCTGGACAAGGCACGCGCGATGGCGGCCGAACGCGGGGTCGCGCTGACGACGACCGTCGCGGACGTGACCGCGCCGCTCGACGTCGCACCGGCCGACCTCGTGCTCGTCTGCTACCTGCAACTGCCCCGGGAGCCGCTGGCCCGGGCGCTCGTGGAGGCGGCCCGGCTGACCGCGCCGGGGGGCACGCTCGTCGTCGTCGCGCACGACCGCGACAACCTCGAGCGTGGCATCGGCGGTCCGCCCGACCCGGCGGTGCTGCCGAGCGTCACCGAGGTCGTCGCCGCGCTCGACGGCTCGGGGCTCGAGGTCGTCCGCGCCGAGCAGGTCGTTCGCCGTGTCGAGACCGACGACGGTGAGCGCGAGGCCATCGACCTCCTCGTGCGCGCGCTGCGTCCGGTGGCCGGCTGAGCCGACCCGTGGTCAGGCCCCGTCGCCCGCGCCGTCGGGGGCGAGCCCGACCCAGCGGTGCGCGCCATCTGCGGTGACCTCGCGCTTGAACACCGGCACGCGGGCCTTCACGGCCTCGAGCGCGTCGCGGCAGGCCGCGAAGGCCGCGGCGCGGTGGGCGGCGGAGGCAGCGATGAGGATCGTCGGGGCACCGACGGCGAGCTCCCCCAGGGCGTGCACGAGCGCGAGCCCGAGCAGCTCGGGGTGCGCGGCGAGCGTCTCCTCGGCGATGCGGGCGAGCTCGCGCTCGGCCATCTCGGGGTAGGCCGAGTAGTCGAGCCGGACGACCCCCGTGAGGTCGTCGGCGTGGTCCCGGACGGTGCCGAGGAACGACACCGTGCCACCGACCTCGGGACCGGCGATCGCGGCGAGCACGCCCGCGACGTCGATGCCGTCGTCGGAGAGCCCGGTCACGACTCGCGCGTCCGCACCGCCCGCCACCGGGGGCAGCAGGGCGATCTCCGCGCCCTCGGTCAGTGCGATCGTGTCGCCGGCGACCTCCAGGTCGACCGCGATCGTGGTCGTGGTGAGGAGCGGTGCGAGCGCCGGGTGGGTCGCGGCGAGCTCGGCCCGGAGCCGCGCGACATCGGCACCGTCAGGCAGCTCGACCGTGAGGGTCGAGGTACCGAGGCGTT
>JBEAQO010000109.1:0-18505 GCA_041163825.1 Actinomycetota bacterium
GGGTGCGCGGCCGTCCCGCACGCAGGACAGGGCCGTGGCGGCGCCGAGCGAGCCACGTCGCTCGTCGTCATCGTCCGCTCCCGCTCGTCCGGGCGAGGCCGCGCCCACGAGCGCCGAGGAGCCTACGACCTCGCACTGGTAGCGTCGCGTCCACGCAGGTCCTGCCCGGGTCGCCACTGCGCGGGGACGGCGCCCGAGGACAGCACGACGGTCCGTGACCGAGGCCCCCGGCACGGCAGCGACCGGCCGGTGGCGGCCCCTCGACGGCCACGGTGACGCGAGCCGCACCCCCTGCGGATCGCACGCCCACGCACGAGCGGATGGAGTCCGAGTTGCCCACGGAGGACACCTCGATGGTCGTCGTCATGCGTTCGGGCGCGTCGGACGCGGATGCCGACAAGGTCGTGCGCGCGGTGCGGGAGCTCGGTGGCGAGTCGTTCGTGTCGCGCGGCAAGCACCAGACGATCATCGGCCTCGTCGGGGACATCCCGCAGATCGCGGAGCTCCCACTGCATGCGTTCCCCGGTGTCGAGGACGTCATCCGGGTCAGCAAGCCCTACAAGCTCGTCTCCGTCGATGCCCAGGCTCGCCCATCCTCCGTGAGCGTCGGCGACGCGGTGATCGGGCACGAGACCGTCACGCTCATCGCCGGTCCGTGCGCGGTCGAGACACCGGAGCAGACGCTGCTCGCCTGCCGCATGGCGAAGGAGGCGGGCGCGAAGGTCCTGCGTGGCGGCGCGTACAAGCCGAGGACCTCGCCCTACTCCTTCCAGGGGCTCGGCGCCCCGGGCCTCGAGATCCTCCACGACGTCTCGCGCGAGGTCGGCCTCCCCTTCGCGACCGAGGTCGTGACCCCCGCCGACGTGGAGATCGTGTCGGAGCGGGCCGACATGCTCCAGATCGGCGCCCGCAACATGCAGAACTTCCAGCTGCTCAAGGAGGTCGGGCTCTCGGGCAAGCCGGTCCTGCTCAAGCGGGGACTGACCGCGACGATCGATGAGTGGATCATGGCGGCCGAGTACATCGCCCACACCGGCAACCTGCGCATCGTGCTGTGCGAACGCGGCATCCGCACCTTCGAGCCGATGACGCGCAACACCCTCGACATCTCGGCGGTCCCCGTCGCTCGCTCCCTCACGCACCTGCCCGTGATCATCGACCCGTCGCACTCCGGTGGGAAGCGCGACCTCGTGCTGCCGTTGGTGCGTGCGGCGATCGCGGTCGGGGCGGACGGCGTGATCGTCGATGTGCATCCCGACCCCGAGTCCGCGCTGTGCGACGGCCCGCAGGCGCTGGTGCGCGAGGACCTGGCGGAGCTCCGCGAGACGATGGCGCGGTTCGGTAGCGCGGTCGGTCGTGGGACCCCCGAGGCCTGACCCGCTCCCGACGCGCCCGCAGCCCGGCCGGGCGCCGAACGGAGGGGGGCTCGGTCAGCCGAAGAACACCTCCGCCACGCCGTGGAGCTCGGCAGGGACGAGCTTGAGGCGGGCGACGGCGTCCCCGAGCGGGACGCGTACCACGCGGCCGCCCCGGTAGGCCGCCATCGAGCCCCAGCGCCCCTCGAGAGCGGACTCGACCGCGGCGACGCCCATCTGCGTGGCGAGGACCCGGTCCAGCGGTGATGGCGTGCCCCCGCGCTGGACGTGACCGAGGATCGTGACCCGGGACTCGAAGCCGGTGCGCTGCTCGAGCTCGTGCGCGATCACGTGACCGATGCCCCCGAGCCGAGGGCGACCGAACTCGTCGAGCTCCGCGGCCCCGAGCTCGAGCGTCCCCGGCACCGGCTGCGCGCCCTCGGCCACGACGACGATGGAGAAGTCGCGTCCGGTGCCTGCGCGGTGCCGGATGTGCCGCGCGACCGCCGAGATGTCGAAGGGCACCTCGGGGATCAGGATCGCATCCGCGCCACCGGCGATGCCGGCGTAGGTGGCGATCCACCCGGCGTGGCGCCCCATGACCTCGAGCACCTGCACGCGGTCGTGCGACTCGGCGGTCGAGTGGAGGCGGTCGGTCGCGTCCGTCGCGATGTCGACGGCGGTCGGGAACCCGATCGTGAGCTCCGTCGCGTCGACGTCGTTGTCGATGGTCTTGGGCACCCCGATGACCGGGATCCCCTCCTCGCGCCACAACCGCTCGGCGGCCGAGAGCGTGCCCTCCCCGCCGAGGACGATCAGTCCGTCGAGGCGATGCAGCTCGACGGTCTCGCGGATGCGTTCGGCGCCGTTCGGCTCACGGAAGGGATCGACCCGGGAGGTCCCCAGCGCCGTGCCCCCCCGATGCAGGAGCCCGCGCGTCCACGGCGGATCGAGCCGCTCGGCCTCCTGATCGATCACGCCCTTCCAGCCGTCGCGGAAGCCGAGCACCGGGACGTTCGAGCCGTCCCCGCGCCGAACGATCGCCCGGAGGGCGGCGTTGAGTCCCGGGCAGTCGCCGCCACCGGTCAGCACGCCGACGCGGATCGTCATCGCTTGGCTCCGTCCTCGCGGCTCGGTCGGCCGGCGTCGCTCGGCGGAGGTCCGAGCGGCACCGACGGCGCGCGGGCAGTACGACCGGCGCGCATCCCGGAGCCTACGGCGGGCACGGGTGTCCGGACGCGAGCGTCGCGGCCGCCCGGATCCGCCCGAGGCCTCGCCTAGGGTCGGAGCCCTGGAGACCGACGGCTCGGGTCCGACGGGAGGTCGACGGACGTGGCACGCGTGCTTGCGATCGACGCGGGGACGACCGGGGTCCGAGGCGTCGTCGTCGACGAGGATGGTCGCTTCCTCGGCTCCGGCTACCGCGAGTTCCCGCAGCACTTCCCGCGTCCCGGCTGGGTCGAGCACGACCCCACCGAGATCCGCGCCGCCCTCCTCGCGGCCTGCTCGGACGCCCTCGTCGCCGCTGGCACGGCGGCGCACGACATCGACTGCATCGGCATCACGAACCAGCGTGAGACCACGGTGCTCTACGACCGCGCGACGCTCGAACCGGTCCACCGCGCGATCGTCTGGCAGGACCGTCGGACCGCCCACCGCTGCGAGGCGCTCGTGGCGAACGGGCACGCGCCGCGGGTGCGATCGACGACCGGGTTGGTCGTCGATGCCTACTTCTCCGGGACCAAGCTCGCGTGGCTCCTGGACGAGGTCCCCGGTGCTCGGACCCGGGCGGAGGCCGGCGACCTCGCCTTCGGGACGATCGATACCTGGCTCGTCGCCGAGATGACCGGAGGGCGATCGCACGTCACCGAACCGTCCAACGCGAGTCGCACGATGCTCCTCGACCGGACGAGCGGCACGTGGAGCGACGAGATGCTCACGCTCCTCGGCGTCCCGGCCTCGGTGCTGCCGGAGGTCCGGGACTCCGCGGGCGACTTCGGGATCACCGACCCCTCCCGGTTCCTCGGCATCGCCGCCCCCATCACCGGCATCGCCGGCGACCAGCAGGCCGCACTGTTCGGTCAGGGTGCGTGGCGCGCGGGCACCTCGAAGAACACCTACGGGACCGGCTCGTTCCTCCTGCTCAACACCGGCGAGGTCCCGGTCCCCGCGGACCACGGGCTCCTCGGCTCCATCGGTTGGCGATTCGACGGTCGCACGACCCACGTCCTCGAGGGCGCGATCTTCGTGACCGGCGCGAGCGTGCAGTGGCTGCGCGACCAGCTCGGCATCATCCAGGACGCCGAGCAGACCGAGGCGCTCGCAGCCGAGCTGCCCGATGGCAACGAGGGGGTGTACCTCGTCCCGGCCTTCGCCGGGCTCGGGGCCCCCTACTGGGATCCGCACGCGCGGGGCACCATCGTGGGCCTGACGCGCGGGAGCGACCGTCGCCACCTCGCGCGCGCGGCCATCGAGGCGATGGCCTACCAGACGGCCGACGTCGCGGCCCTGATGGAGCGCGGGAGCGGCATCACCCTCGACGAGCTGCGGGTGGATGGTGGCGCCTCCGCCAACGACCTGCTGTGCCGCTTCCAGGCGGACGTGCTCGGCGTCGACGTGCTGCGCCCACGTCAGCGCGAGACGACCGTGCTCGGTGCCGCGTTCCTCGCTGGGCTCGGTGCCGGCGTCTGGGCCTCGACCGACGAGCTGGAGGACGTCTGGCAGCTCGACCGGAGGTTCTCCCCGACCATGGCGGCCGGCGAACGGGCGCGGCTGGTGTCGGGCTGGCACGCGGCGGTCGAGCGCAGTCGAGGCTGGGCGCAGGTGGCGGGGATGGACGGTGACGGCTGGACGAGCGACCATGCGGGCCCCGGCGCCGGGGACACCGAGGAGGCGGGACGATGACACGACCGCGGCTCGAGCTCTCCGACGAGGAGTGGCGCCGGCGGTTGGACCCGGCTCGCTTCGAGGTGCTGCGTCGTAGCGGGACGGAACGTCCCTTCACGGGCGCCTATTGGGACACATCGGAGCCGGGGACGTACCGCTGCGCCGGCTGCGGGGCCGTGCTCTTCGACGCGTCGACGAAGTTCGACGCCCACTGCGGCTGGCCGAGCTTCGATGCGCCGGCCACCGACGACGCGGTGGAGGAACGGACCGACCTGAGCCACGGCATGCGACGCACGGAGGTCGTCTGCGCCGCCTGCGACGGCCATCTCGGTCACGTCTTCGAGGACGCGCCGGACCGACCGACGGGGCTCCGTTACTGCATCAACTCGCTCTCGCTCGAGTTCGAGCCCGGGACGCCGGACGCGGGATCGCCCCCGAGGGGATCCCCCGGGTCGGCATGACCCCGCTCGCCCGTCCGACCCGGTGGGTCAGGCGGCTCCGTGGTGCTCACCGGCACCCGCATCCGGATCCACCGCCCCGTCCGGACCCATCGCGATCGTGTCGGGCCGGGGCGCAACGGGGTCGGGCCCGGCGAGCGGGAGCGCGGCGTCGAGGTCGACGGCACCGGACTTGACACGGTCGGCGTACTCGTCGACGTACTCCTGGCCCGAGAGGAGCATGATCTCGTACATCAGCTCGTCGGTGGCCGAGCGGAGCGCGTAGGGGTCCTCCCGACGCTCGGCGTAGCGCGACAGGTCGAGCGGAGCACCGAAGCGCACCGTCACGGGGCTGCGCCTCGGGAGCCGGCTCCCGGTCGGCATGACCGCCTCCGTGCCGACGACCGCGCAGGGCACGACCGGAGCGCCGGCCTCGATCGCCATGCGCACCGGGCCGGTCTTGCCGCGGTAGAGCCGCCCGTCCGGGCTGCGCGTCCCCTCGGGGTAGATGCCCAGCAGTTCGCCTCGCCCGAGGATCTCGACACCGGTGCGAAGGCTCGCCTCGCTGCGCGCTCCTCCCCCGCGCTGGACCGGGACGACGCCGGCGCCGTGGAAGAACCAACGCGTCCGCCACGAGTCCCAGTAGTCGGCCTTGCCGAGGAAGTAGATCGGCCGGGGGATGGACAGCGGCAGCACGATCGAGTCGATGAAGGAGAGGTGGTTGCAGGCCATCACGGCCGGACCGTCCGCCGGGACGTGCTCCAGGCCCTCGACCGAGAGGCTCAGGTAGGGCATGACCACCGGAGGGAGCACGCGGTGCAGCGCGCGGTACAGGCGCGGCGCATCTCGCATCCCGGACACTCGGACCCCCTCGGCCGGACGCGCCAGGCGCGTCGCCGCTCGATCTCACCGCTCCCGACCGGCGGCGGTCGGGGTCGCCGCGTCCGGCTCCTCGGTAGCCTAGGTCGCACGCCGCCCAAGCGGTCGCGTCCGCCCGATCGGGCCCGTCGCTCGCGCACGGGCCGGCCCCTCGGACGGCCCGACCTCGACGTGGGGCCGCACGGCGCCCCGGTCCATCGGACCGGGAAGGACCCCGGACGGGAGCCGACGTGGCAGTCGACCTCGGGACCTGGCAGCCCGCCCAGGCGACCGTGCTCGTGCAGGTGCTCCGGCGTGCCGGGCTCGCACCGGAGGCGAAGCGCACGCGTGCGGGCATCGTGGTGACGGTCCCGGACGAGCAGGGCGACCGCGCCCACCGTGCGCTCGCGGCGAACATGGATGCCATCGCCGACGCGGCCCGGGCACCGGCCCCAGCGCTCCGACCCCGGCGCCCTTCGGGCGCGAACCAGGGCGAGCGACCGCTCACGACGGAACGCATCCTGGCGACCGCACGACCGATCGCCATCGTGCTCGTCGCCGTGCTCGTGCTCGGCGTCGTCGGTCGGCTCAACCCCGTCCTTGCGATCGTCGGGGTCGGGGTCGGGGTCTACCTGCTCGGGCGTCGGGCCCAGGCGCGCGGCGACGACCCACGGGGCTGAGCCCCGAGCGATGGCTCAGCCGGGGGCGAGCCGCTCCCGCAGGAAGGCGAGCTCGAGCCCGAGCAGCCGGGCCGCGAGGTCGTCGGCCCCGGCGACGTGCGACACCCCGGGCAGGGGCAGGAAGCGGTGCGCCCGGCCATCGGCGAGCAGGGCACGGGACAGCCGCAGGGCGTGGGCCGCGACCACGTTGTCATCGACCAGCCCGTGCACGATCATCAGGGCGGGAGGGTCCGCGCCCCAGTCCGCTGCGCCGAGGAGGCGCCCCTGCTGATCGATCAGGCTCGAGCGCGCGTAGGCGGCGGCATCGTGCTCGGGCTGACCCAGGTACCGCTCGGTGTAGTGCGTGTCGTAGAGGCGCCAGTCGGTCACCGGGGCGCCGGCCACCGCAGCGCGGACCACGTCGGGCCGACGGAGCACGGCGAGCGCCGCGAGGTAGCCACCGAAGGACCAGCCACGGATGCCGACCCGGGAGGCATCGAGGCGCGGCTCGAGCTCGACCGCGGCGGCCAGCGCATCGAGCTGGTCCTCGAGCACCGGTCCGGCGAGGTCGCCGTGCACGGCACGCTCCCAGACGGGCCCCCGGCCGGGTGTCCCCCGACCGTCGACGACCAGGACCGCGAACCCGCGCTCGGCGAACCATTGCGAGGTCACGTGCGCCGAACGCGCAGCGAGGACGCGCTGCGCGTGCGGGCCACCGTAGGGATCGAGCAGGACCGGCAGCCTCGCGTCCGGCGGCGCGTCGGGGGGAAGCAGGAGCGCGGCCCGGAGCCGACGAGGACCGAGCTCGAGGAGCCGCGGCCGCGGCGCCACCACCGGGACCTCGCTGACGACGTCGAGTTCGTGCTCGAGGTCGGGAGCGGACCGGTCCGGGGACGGCCGCACGATGCGCACGCTCGGACGGTCCCGACCGAGGTCGGTGAGCACCTCGACGCGCACCCCGTCCGGCCCGTCCGGGCCCACCGACGCCCGCTCGATACCGCGCTCGGTGGCGGTCAGTCGTCCCACCGACCGCGGCTCCGCCACGCCATCGAGGGGCACCGCGACGACGCGCACGGAGCAGGGGTCGGCAGCGCTGACCTCGACGAGCGCCTGGTGGTCGTCGACCGCGATCAGCGCGCGGACCTCCAGGTCCACCGGGGACACGGGCCGCCCATCGACGTGGACCCGCTGACGGGCAGCATCCCCCATCCCCGCCGGTTCGACGGTCACGAGCCGTCCCGAGCTCCACGCCGGGGACCCCGGCACCAGGTCGACCCACGCCGGATCCGTCAGCTCGCGCACCGGCGTGAGCGCTCCGGTCCCCGGATCGACCGTGACGATGCGCGCCCGGCGCTGGTCGCGCTCCTGCAGCAGGAGGGTGAGCGGACCCACCTGCCAGCGCACGACCGCGACGTACTCGTCCGCCGCTGAGAGGGCGACGTCGGTGCGGGTCGCGTCCTGCGCATCGACGATGGCGAGCCCCACGCGAGCGTTCGCCTGCCCGGCGGCCGGGTAGGGGACGGTGCGCACCGGACTGGACGGGTCCGTCGGATCGGCGAGGTGCCAGCGCGCGACCTCGCGCTCGTCGACCCTGGCGATCACGAGCCGCGCCGCATCGGGCGACCACCACAGGCCGCGGCCCCTCCCCATCTCCTCGGCCGCGACGAACTCGGCCCGGCCCCATGCGACCCCCTCCTCCGCGAGCCGCCAGCGACGCTCCGACGGTGCTCCTCCACCGTCGGTGAGCACGTGCAGATCCACGCCGCCGTCACGATGCAGGGCGACGGCCGAGCCGTCCGGCGCGACCCGCGGATCGAAGACGGCACCGTCATCGTCGTCGCCGACGTGGACCCGACCCGACGGGACGTCGACGGTGACCAGGCGCCCGCGGTGCGAGAAGGCGACCGTCGTGAGGTCGAGGTCGGCCGAGTAGGCGGTGATGCCCTCAGCGAGCTCGCGCGCCCGCTCGCGGCGAGCCCGCTCCTCCTCGCTGTCCCCGGCCGTGCCCCCGACCGCCGCGTCCAGAGCGCGGGCATCGACGAGTCGCCGGGTCGTCGCGCTCGCGACGTCATGGACCCAGAGATGCATGACCGGATCGTCGCCGGCATCGCTGCGCAGGAACAGCACCCGTCCCGAACCGCGAGCGATGAGGGCGCCGCGCGGCAGCCCGAGCCCGAAGCGTCGCGTGCGGACGAGCTGCCGCGGCAGCTCGTCGTCGGCTCCGGACGGCACCCCGCTCAGCGGTGGACCCCGGCACCGGTCGGGTCCAGGGCCAGGAGCGCAGCGCCGATCGTCCCCGCATCGTCGCCGAGCGCGGCCGGCTCGATGCGCACCGGCTCGCGCCAGCCGCGACCGAACAGGCGCTCGGCGACCGAGGCGCGCGCGGCAGGGACGACCCACGGTGCGGTCGCCATGCCGGCCCCGCCGCCGACGACGACGATGCCCGGGTCGAAGGCGCTGACCATGCTCGCGATGGCGACGCCGAGCCAGCGGCCGGCCTCCTCGAGGACCTCGATCGCCTCGACGACCCCGGCACGGGCTGCGGCGACGACCGCGCGGCCGGTCAGCGGCGTCGCCGGCTCGACGATGTCCGGCGAGCCGCCCTCGAAGCGCGCGCGGGCCGCCGCCTCGATCGACCGACCCGACGCGTAGGCCTCGACGCACCCGGCGTTCCCGCACGGGCACCGCCGTCCACCGTCCTCGACGATGACGTGACCGAGCTCGCCCGCCATCCCGTGGTGCCCCTCAACGAGGCGGCCGGCGGCGATCACGCCCCCACCGACACCGGTCCCGAGCGTGAACATCACCACATCGTCGTACCCGGAGGCGACGCCGACCCGCTGCTCGGCCACCGTGGCGGCCGAGGCATCGTTGACCACGACGATCGGCCGAGCGAGCGTCCTCGACAACCGGTCCGCCACCGCGAGGTCGCGCGCGGCGACGTTGGGGCCGTAGCGGAAGACCCCGGAGCGATCGACGAGTCCGGCGATCGCCACCCCGACCGGGAGCCGGGCCTCGGCGTCGAGCTCCGCGACGACCGCAGCGACCGCCGACATCAGGCCCTCACCGTCAGCCGGGGTCGTCCGCCGTGCACGCGCCAGCACCTTCCCCTCGGCGTCGACC
This sequence comes from Actinomycetota bacterium, assembly GCA_041163825.1. Lineage (GTDB taxonomy): Bacteria > Actinomycetota > Nitriliruptoria > Nitriliruptorales > Nitriliruptoraceae > JBEAQO01. The sequence continues at coordinate 9,319 of JBEAQO010000109.1, forward strand.
GCCGCGCCCGCGAGCTTGGTCCCACCGATGTCCAGTCCGATGGCGACCTCGGAGGTCATCGGAGCGCACCGCCGGCCCGGGCCCCCCGGGGGAGCGGCGTCGACGAGGGTGGGGTCAGCGCGAGCAGGACCGCGGCCTCGCACCACCACTGCAGGCCCCACAGGCCGCTGCGGACCCGACGACGCAGGAGCGCCGCGCGGCGGACGGCTCGAGGATCCACGGCCTCGAGGTCCACGAGGTGATGGACGATGGTGGCACCACGGACCGCTTCGAGCCACCACTCGGCGGAGCCGCGCAGGTCGCCCTCGAGTCCGACACGGAAGCCGACGTCGTGACGCCAGTCGGACGCTCGAGCCTCGAGACGCAGCGGCCGCCATCGCCTCCCGAGCGTGAGGCGCCAACGTTCCGGTGCGTCCGAGGCAGCGACCGTGATCGCCGGCCACCAGGTCCGCCAGCCGGCCACGTCCGTGACGGTGCGGTAGACGAGGCCGATGGGTGCACGGACGACCACGGCATCGTCCGCGACGATGCGCTCGGTCGGGCCACGGCGCTCCGGCATCGTCACGTGGGTCTCAGGAGACCGCGACGTCGTGCACGAAGGCGAGCACGCGCTCGGTCAGGAGCTCGGCGTCGTAGTCGAGCGGGACCACGTGGTAGGACCGTTCGCAGACGAGCTCGCGGACGTCCGTGCCGGTGAGGAGCTCGACGATGTGTCGCGAGTTGCGCGGATCGACGGTCCGATCGTTGGGAGCGCTCACGACCAGCACGGGCTGCTGCAGCGACGGCAGCGCCGCACGGATCCGTGGGAGCTCACGCAGTAGCGACTGCGCCGCCTTGGCAGGGACCATGGCATAGGCGCCCTCCTCCACTCCCGGTCGGGCGATGTCGTCGGTGGGCAGCCCAGCGAGGTCACGGGGGACGTAGGGGATGACGTGCTGGAGGAGCGGGGCGATGCGGGCGAGGAGCTCGGTGCGGTCGAGCACCTGCGCGCAGATGGGCACGACCGCGGACACGTCGTCGGGACGGCGGGCCGCGAGGTCGAGCGAGATGGTCCCCCCCATCGAGTGTCCGATGAGCACGATGCGCTCGCACTCCGTCCCGAGCCGGGTCACCGCCGCATCGACCTCGCCGTACCAGTCGCCGTAGCGGGTCGCTCCGAGGTCGCGGTGGTGCGTGCCGTGCCCGGGGAGCCGTGGGACCTCGACGCGGTAGCCCTCCGCGGCGAGCGCACGGCCGAGCGGCCGGGTCGCCCGCGGGTTGCCGGTGAAGCCGTGGGTCACCACGACGCCGACCGCGGCGCGCTCACCGTGCCCCGCGAGGGAGAGCGCTTCGACCTCGGGATCGTGCACGTCGCTGCCTCCGTCCGCCTCGGCGGTGACCCTAGCGGCGGCCCCTAGGCTGTCGCGCGACACGGGGCGAACGAGAGGCCGGAGCACGCGATGGATGGCGCTCGCCGGCATCCCGCGACCCGGCCGGTCGTGCTCGGGGCCGCCGCTGTCGGCCTCGTCCTGCTCGAGGGCATGCGGGTGTGGCTGCCTTCGGTCCTCTTCGTCGTCGGGGACGCCGGTTCGACGTCGGCGGTGACGATGGGTGCGTTCGCGCTCGGGGTCCTTGCGGTCACCGTGGCCACCGGTGAGCTCGCGGGACGGACCAACCCTCGGTGGTGGTGGGTCCTCACCGGGGTCGTCGCCCTGGGAGCGCTCCTCGGTCTCGGGGCGACCGAGGGCGGGACCGCGCAGGCCCTCCTCTCGAGCCTCGTGGTGCTCGGCGCCGGGGCCGCGCTGACCGCGCTCGCCGCCGGTGCCCACGACGCCAGCGACGCCCGCACGGGCCTCCTCGGAGGGGTCGCCGCCTCATCGGCCCTGCACGCGGCCCTCGGCAGCGTCGACCTCACCTGGCGCGACGGGCTGGGAGCGCGCGCAGCGACCGCCGCGCTCGTCACGGCCGCCGCCGTGGCGATGGCGATGGCGAGCCGGGAGCTCGCGGCCCGACCACCCGCAGCGACCGAGGCGACCGGGACCACCGCGCCCGGCTGGCCGTGGTTCGTGCTCGCGCCGACGCTCGGACTCGTCCTGCTGCTCGTCGCTCCGGTCGGCCGCGCCGCGATCGCGCTGGGGACGACCGGTCCCACCGCGACCGTGGCGGCGATCGGTCTGCTCGCGCTCCTCCCGGCCGGTGCGCTCCTCGCGCGGGCCAGCCGTGGTCGGGGGACGCTGGTCGTCGGCGCCGGCCTCGTGCTCGTCGGCACCGCGGGTGCGCTCGACGCCGCGGGCCCTCGCGCCGTCGCCTCACAGGCCTCCCTCGCGCTCGGACTCGGGCTCGTCGTCGGCGGACTGCGGGGCGGCGAGACGGGGCCAGGAGGCGCGCGAGCCGGACGCGCGGCGGGATCGGCGCTCCTCGGGCTCGGGGTCCTGGTGTTCGCCTACTACGCGCCCTACGACCTGCCCCTGCCGTTCAACAACCGTGGGGTCCCGCTCGCAGCCGCCGGCGCGCTGCTCGTCACGGCTGCAGCGGCCCTGCGGCGGCCCGGACCCGTCGGTCGTGACGTCCGGGCCGCCCCGACCCTCGCGGCGCTCGGGATCGTCCTCGTCCTGGGCCTCGTGCTCGCCGCCCCATCGCTCCTCGCGCTGCGCGCGCAGTCCGGTCCCACGCCCGCGACCCCCTCCGCCCCGACATCGGACGAGCTCACCGTCCTGCTGGCCAACGTCCGCATGGGCCACGACGAGGACGGCCGCTTCCGAGCGAGCGCGGTCGCGAGCCTCATCACCGAGAGCGACGCCGACATCGTCGTCCTCAACGAGCTCGACCGCGGATGGGCCACGACCGGGTCGCACGACCTCGGCGCCGTGCTCGCTCGTGCGACGGGTATGACCCTCGTCTTCGCCCCAGCAGCGGACGAGGTCTGGGGCAACGCCATCCTGACGCGGCTCCCCGTGCGCGAGGTCGAGGTCGAGCGGCTCCCACGCGGCACGGACGCCATGGCGCGCAGCGTCATCGTCGTCGTGCTCGCGCTCGACGACGACCGCGACCTCGCCGTCGTCGGGACCCACCTCTCCGCCGTCGACCGGCGCGGGGACACGCGGCTGCCCCAGGCACAGGTGGTCGCGGCCGCTGCCGCACGGATGCGCGATCGCGGCATCCCGACGGTGGTCGCCGGCGACCTCAACGCGGTGCCCGGGGACCCGGAGCTCGAAGCGTTCGCGGACCTCGTGGGCCCCACCCTGCCACCCGGTCGCCCGACCCACCCCGCGAGCCGTCCCACCGTGCAGATCGACCACGTCCTGGTCTCGAGCGAGCTCGAGGTGCGCGCGGCCGAGGTCCTGGCCGACCGGCTCTCCGACCATCGCTTCGTCCGCGTGGTGCTCGGACTCGATGGCGCTGCCGTCGAGCCGTCCCCAGCCCCGCGACCGGGGGACGGCGACACCGGGGACGGTTGAGCTCAGCCGCTGGTGAGGAGCTCGTCGAGCAGCGCCTCGAAGCGCGCCGCGATCATCCCCCACGACCACGACGCACGGACCCACGCGGGGCCGACCTCGGCGGCGCGCTGGCGAGCCTCCGCGTCGCCCAGCCACGCGACCACGGCATCCGCGATCGCGCGCTCGTCCCGTGGGTCGACGACCGTCCCGGTCCGCGGACCCGCGAGGGTCTCGGGCGCGCCGCCGGAGCGGCCGACGATGACGGGCGTCCCCGCCGCCTGAGCCTCCAGGTAGACGATCCCGAGGCCCTCGACATCGAGCCCACCGAGCCGGGTGCGGCACGGCAGCGCCATGACGTCGAAGGCGGCGAGCGCGGTCGCGAGGTCCGCATCGGGCACCTCCCCCACGAGCCGCACGGTCGCGGCAGGGGCCCCGAGCCGGGCGATCGCGCGCTCGAGTCGTGCGCGAGCCGGACCCTCGCCACCGAGGACGAGCTGCGCATCCGGGACGCGTTCGAGGACGCGAGGCCAGGCCGCGATCAGGCGGTCCTGACCCTTGCGCGCCACCAGACGCGCGACCGCCCCGACCAGGGGGGCATCCTCGGCCACGCCCCATCCGCGACGGAGCGCCGCCGTGTCCCCCGGACTCGCCAGCACGTCGGGGTCGACGCCCGGAGGCAGCCGCAGGGTCCGGACGTCCGTGAGCAGCGGCGCGAGCGCGCGCTCGGTGAAGTCGCTGATCGTCGTGACGGCATCGAGCCGACCGAGCGAACGCCGCAGCAGCGCTCGCCCACCGGCCCGCGCGACCCCGGCCTCCAGGCCATGGCTGATCCCGACGATCGGCGCATCGCAGACGGCGCGTATCGACGGACCGAGCTCCGCGAGGGGCCACGATGCCCCGAGGACGACGACGTCGGGCGCGAGCTGCGAGAGCCCCTCGGAGACGAAGCGTCGCGTCGCCCGATCGGGACGGAGCGGATGCGGAGCACGACGCACGTCGTAGGGCGCGCGAGCATCGTGCGCGGCCGCCCCGGGAGGCCCGGGAGGGCCGAGCACCGTGGTGGCGCCGGGTCGTACCCGTCGCAGCAGCTCGCCGACGAAGCGCTCGATCCCACCCGCGCGCGGCGGGAGATCGTTCGTGACCCACGCGATGCGCACGGTCACCCGCCGACGACACCGAGCAGGTTCGACGTGGGCACGACGTCCGCACCCAACGCGCGCACGCGCGCACGCAGCTCCTGGTCGTCGGTCACCACGACCACCGGTTCGTCGGTCGCCTCGACGGCGAGCACGATCTCGTCGTCGGCGATCACGGACTCGGACGTGAAGACGACATCCACGCCGCGAGCCGGCGGCATCGTGCGGTTCCCACCGGCCCGCTCACCATCGAAGACGAGCACCGGTCGGATCCGGACGCGCGCGACGAAGGCAGCCATCGTCGTCGCGAGCCATGCCCGCTGCTGCGCGAGGTCGAGGTGGCCTCGATGGCGCAGCGTGAGGTTGTAGCCGTCGATCAGCACGAGCCGCCCCGGGTGCAGCAGGAGCTCGGCCGCCTCCGTGGTCGCGTCCTCGACCCCCGGTGGGAGCCGGCTCGGGCGCCCGGGACGCAGACCGACGGCGCGACCCGCACGCTCGGGAGCGACGGGTGGCCGAGCGCGCAGCGCGGCGAGGTCGGCCTCGACGCGGGAGGTGCGCGAGCGCGCCTCGTCGCGCTCGGTCGTCACGGCGCCGAGCTCGCGTCGGAGGGCGGTCAGCTCGGAACGCAGGCGTTCGAGCTCGCCCTCGGCGCGCCGTTCCCCTCGCTCGAGCGCTCTACGACGCGACGCGTCGGCGTCCTCGATGGCGCGAGCGAGCTCCGCACGCTCGTCCTCGATGCGCGCGAGGTCGGCCTCGGCGAGGCGTGCGCGCTGCTCGGCACGCTCGGCGCGCGCCTCGGCCCCCTCGAGGCGGCGGCGGAGCTCGGCGCGCTCCTGCTGGACCTCGCGCAGGCGCTCCCGGAGACGCGCGCCCTCGGCTCCGGGCCGACCCGCCCCGTCAGCACCGCCGTCGCCCTCGTCGGCATCGTTCGCGCCGATGCCGGCGACCCACGCGAGTTCGTCGGGCAGCGGATCGAGCCGGCGCGCGAGCTCCATCCAGACGAGCTCGTCCTCGGCGACCACCCGACAGAGCTCACGCCGACGTCTGCCCGAACCGAGCGCGCTCGGCGGCGCATCGCGGAGACGCTCCGCGGCCGGACTCGCCGATCCCGGCGTGACCGCCGCGAGCGCCGCACGCAGGTGCGGGACGAGCAGGCCCCAGCGCGCCGACGAGAGGCCCTCGAGGTCCGAGGCGCTGGGTCGTGGGATCACGCCCGGTCGCCGTCGATGGCACCGGCCGGGGCGGGCTCGACCACGATCGCATCGTCCCTCCCGCACCAGCGGCAGCCGACCCGCTCGATCGACTGCGAGAGGACCTCCTCCTCCTCGACCTCGGGCGTGCCCCCGAGGTCGAAGTGGTGGTAGCGGCGGGTCCGTGTCGTCGCCACGACGTCGAACCGGGTGACGTTGCCGCAGCCGGTGCAGCGGAAGCGGTGGCCGTCGACGAGACCGAGGGAGAGGTCGTCTCGCATCGGGAAGGGACCTCCTCGGCCGGCCGGGCGGGGACGGGGTGCGGGGCCGCAGGGTAACGCCGCCCCCGTCGCTACCGTGGGGCGGTGCCCGAGCTCCCCGAGGTCGAGTCCGTCCGCCGCCAACTCGCGCCCCTGCTGCGGGGGCGGCGGGTCACGGCCGTCTGGCGCGATCCGTACCCGGCGCGTCGGCTCGGTGAGCTCAGCGCCCTCGTCGGACGACGCGTCGTCGACGTGGGGCGTCGCGGGAAGTTCCTGCTCATCGGGCTCGAGCCCGGTGACCTCGAGCTCGTCTGCCACCTCGGGATGACGGGGGGCTTCTCCCCCGTCGCCCGCGACGCACTCTCGGACGACCTCGCGCGCACCGTGCTCGAGCACGATGACGACGCGAGCGCGGAACGCGCCCATGACCGCGTCAGACTCGCCCTCGACGACGACACGGTGCTCGCGTTCCGCGACCCGCGCCGCTTCGGTCGCATGCAGCTCGTCCCGGCGGGCGACCACGCCGCGGTCCCGACGCTCGCCGCGCTCGGCCCCGAACCCCTCTCCGACGGCTTCGACCCGCAGGAGTTCGCCGCCCGGCTCGCACGTGGTCGGGTCGCGGTCAAGGCGCGGCTGCTCGATCAGCGCCTGGTGGCGGGGGTCGGCAACATCTACGCCGACGAGGCCCTGTGGCGGGCGGGGATCCACCCGGGCGCGCGACGGATCGGTCGCGATCGCGCCCACCGGCTCCATGCGGCCGTCCGCGAGGTCCTGGCGGCCGCGATCGAGCGCGAGGGGACGACCTTCCGCGACTACCGCGCGGTCAACGGCGAGAGCGGCCGCTTCGCCTCGGAGCTCGAGGCCTACGGCCGCGCCGGGCGACCCTGCCGGCGATGCGGCACGACGATGCGACGCAGCATCGTGGCCGGTCGCGGGACCACCCACTGCCCGGGCTGCCAGCGCGCCTGACGGATGCGGGACCGAACGCCTGTTCGGTAGGCTCGTGGGGTGCGGCGGACGCCGCGCCCCGATGGAGGCGCCATGGGAAGCGGGGGCGGCAGCGGAGGTCTCCCCGCGGTCCAGCTCGGGCTCGCGGACCTCGGGACCCCGCTCATCGACGCGACCTTCACCGTCGTCGACCTCGAGACCACCGGGCTCGACCCCACCCGCGATCGCATCACCGAGATCGGTGCGGTGCGTGCGCGCGGCGGCTCGATCGAGGGCGAGCTCGCCACGTTCGTCCACCCCGGACTCCCGATCCCGGCCGCCGTGACCGCGATCACGGGCATCCGCGACGCCGACGTCGCCGATGCCCCCTCCATCGAGGGTGTGCTGCCCTCGCTGCTCGAGTTCCTTCGAGGCGGGGTGTTCGTCGCCCACAACGCCCGCTTCGACCTCGGCTTCCTCCGCGCCGCGCTCGCGCGCGCGGGCCACGATCGCCTCGATCCCGTCGTCATCGACACGGCGGTGCTCGCCCGACGGCTCGTGCGCGCCGAGGTCCGCGACGTGCGCCTTGCCACCCTCGCCGCGCACCTGCGCTCGCCCGTCACGCCGGACCACCGAGCGCTCACGGACGCCAGGGCGACGCTGCACGTCCTGCACGCGCTCATCGAGCGCTCCACCCCGTTCGGTGTCGTCACGGTCGAGGACCTGGTCGAGCTCGGTCGGGCCCGTTCCGATCGGACGCGGCGGCGCATCTCCCTGATCGACGGTGCGCCAGCAGCACCCGGCGTCTATCGCTTCCTCGACCGCGACGGTCGCGCGCTCTACGTCGGGACCGCGACCGACCTCGCTCGACGCCTGCGCACCTACTTCGGTCAGGACCCGCGGCGCAAGGTGCTCGATCTCGTGCGCGCGACCGACCGGGTGACGTGGACCGTCACGCCGACGACCGTCGAAGCGGCCGTGCGCGAGGTCCGGGAGCTCCACGTCCGCCGGCCCAGGCACAACCGGCGCTCGACGCGACCCCACGCGCTCGCCGCGCTCGCCGTGACGCGCGAACCGTTCCCCCGCCTCGCCGTGGTGCGCGAGCTCGGCGGGGATCACCGCCGCGTCCTCGGACCGATCGGGGGTCGCGCCAGCGTCGAGCGCGCGATCGCTGCCGTGCACGCGATCCATCCGGTGCGGGAGTGCCGTCCGCGCCTGCGCCGCCGGCAGGACCACGAGCCCTGCATCCTCAAGGACCTCCACCGCTGCGGTGCTCCGTGCGATGGCAGCCAGACCCCGGACGCCTACGGCGCCGTCGTCGCGGCGATGGAGGCCGACCTCGACGATCCCACCGGACTGCTCGCGCGGCTCGAGGGTCGGATGGTCGAGGAGGCCCGACGTCACGACTTCGAACGCGCGGCGGGACTCCGCGAGGGCGTCCACGCCCTGGTCCGACTCCTCACGGCCGACCGTCGCTGGCGGACGCTGACCGCAGCCACCCGCATCGTCGCCGTGCGCGAGGACGGCTCGGACCTCGAGGTCGTGGAACTCGCGCGCGGGCGACTGGTGGTGAGCGCACGGCTGTCCGACACGGCCGCGTCCGACGTCGAGCCCATCGAGCGTGCGCTCGAGCTCGCCCACCGACGGCGCGCCGCCGAGCTCGCCGACCGGGGCAACGACGGTGCGCCGTGGCTCGACGTCCCCGACCGCGCACCGCGGGCCGAGGATGCCGAGGAGCTGGCGCTGCTCGCCGAGTGGCTCGATTCCACGGGTGTGCGCGTGCACCACGTCGAGGGCACGCTCGCCGAGCCGCTCCCGGGCGGGCGCGTCCTCGCCGCGGCACGCAGCGAAGCCCGAACGGTCCAGCGACGCCTCCGGCACGACGACGACGCGCTCGCGCGTCGCAAGCTCCTCCCGCGCCTCGGATCGACGCCGCGCGAGGCCGGCCGCTCGGCGACGGCTGCCGGCGTCGGTCGCTAGGCGACCACCGAGCCGGGCGGCAGGTCGACGTCGGGGGCCAGCAGGTGCACGGTGCCGTCGGCCGAGAGGCCGCCCAGCACGAGGAAGCGGCTCGCGAACCCGGCGATGCGACGCGTCCCGATGTTGACGACACCGACGACCTGCCGTCCGACGAGCTCGTCCGGGAGGTAGTTCGTCACCTTGGCGCTCGTGGTCAGGACACCCACGAGCGGGCCGAAGTCGACCGTCAGCCGGAGCGCCGGATGCCTCGCCTCCGGGAACGGCTCCGCAGCGAGCAC
>JBEAQO010000110.1:0-8570 GCA_041163825.1 Actinomycetota bacterium
AGGCGCTCCGCGCGACGCGCGATCAGCACGACCCGCCAGCCCTCGGCGCCGAGCAGGCGCGCCGTCGCCGCACCGATGCCGCTCGACGCGCCCGAGACCACCGCGAGCCGCTGGCTCATCCTGGACCCCCGAGCAGGAGGGTCGCGAGGCTCGCGACGAGCGGCACGTCCGCCGCCATGCGCTCGGCCCCGAGCCGGGCGAACGGGCCCGGGAGGTTGCGCACGACCCACCAGCCGGCGACGACGACCGCCGCGGTCCGTGCGACCGCCGGCGGCGGCTGCCACACCGCGTCGCGGCGACCGAGCGTCACGAGCAGCCACTGGACCCAGACCACGACGAGCACCGGAAGGAGCAGGGTGACGAGCAGGTTGTGGTCGAACGCCGCAGCGACGTCGCCGCGCGCGAGCGCGAGCACCGCACGGGTGGCGCCGCAACCCGGGCAGTCGAAGCCGGTCAGCGCACGGATCGGACAGCCCGGGGTCAGCGCCGCGTACCGCCCACCGAGCGGGCCGGAGAGGACGAGCGTCGCGGTGCCCGCGGCCGCCGCGAGGGCGAGCGGCGCGACGGGTCGACCCATCGACGGCCTGCGACGCGCCCCGACGCCGTCCATCAGCGGCCCGTGACCATCACAGTCCCGCGACCACGCCGACCATGAACAGCAGCGCGTAGCCGACGAGCGTGAGCAGCCCGAGCCCGACCGACCACAGCACGAAGGTCCGGGCCGTCCCGGCGGCGGCACGCGCCGCGGCGAGGTCACCGCGACGAGCGGCCTCGCTGGAGCGCGCGGCGTAGACGATGCCGGGGATGCCCAGCGGCAGGCAGCAGAGGATGGTGGCGACGATCGACTGCCACAGCCATGGGTCGGGTGCGACGACCAGCGCCGGCCCGGGCCCCGGCGCCACGGGACCGAGGTCCACGCGCTCCTCGGTCCAGCGCGCGCCGTCCCAGTAGCGACGGCGTGACGGGTCCTCGGGGTCGGGGTAGTAGCCGGCGGGCGGCAGGCTCACGGCGGTTCCCTCCCTCACGGCCTCCGGCGGAGCGCCGGGCGGACCCGCACCGGCGGCGCACCGGGGCGACCCCGATGCTACGCAGCGGCGCGGCTCAGCCGGTCTCGAGCGCGGCGAAGGCGTCCAGGTCGCCTCCGTAGCGCCGGAGGACCTCCGCGCGCAGCGCCGCACGCTCGGGGGCAGCGAGCTCGGGGTCGGCGGCGATGACCTCCGCGGCGAGCTCTCGCGTGCGCCCGACGACCTCGAGGTCGCGCTGCAGCCGCGCGAGGCGCAGGTCGGGCAGCCCCGATTGCCGACGTCCGAACAGCTGGCCCTCCCCCCGGACCTCGAGGTCGGTCTCGGCGAGCACGAAGCCGTCGGTCGTCGCGGCGATCGCCTCGAGCCGCGCACGCCCCTCCTCGGGGAGCTCCTCGAGCGCGACGCTCGTGAACAGCACGCAGTGGCTCGCCGCCGCACCGCGACCGACCCGTCCGCGGAGCTGATGGAGCTGTGAGATGCCGAAGCGCTCGGCGTCCTCGATGACCATGACGCTCGCCTCGGGCACGTCGACGCCGACCTCGATGACCGTGGTCGCAACCAGCACCTGGGCCTCGCCGCTCCGGAAGCGGGCCATGGCGGCGTCCTTCGCGTCGGCACCCATGCGGCCGTGGACGAGCTCGACGGTCAGCTCGGGGAGGACCTCGGTCGAGAGGTGCGCGTGGTGCTCGACCGCGCTCGTGCCACCGGCCTCGGAAGGCTCCACCAGGGGGCAGACGACGTAGGCGCGCCGCCCCTCGGCGGCCTCGCGGCGCACGAACTCCCACACGCGCTCGCGCCGGCCCTCCATGTCGGGCGTGACGAGCGTCGTCGTCACGGGGGTGCGTCCCGGCGGGAGCTCATCGAGCACCGTCACGTCGAGGTCGCCGTAGAGGGTGAGGGCGAGCGAGCGCGGGATCGGGGTCGCGGTCATCACGAGCACGTCGGGCAGGACCTCACGGCCGTCGCTGCCCTCGGAGGCCTTGTCCTTCAGTCGCACGCGCTGGGACACGCCGAATCGGTGCTGCTCGTCGATGACGACGACGCCGAGGTCGGCGAAGCGGACCCCCTCCTCGAGCAGCGCGTGCGTCCCGACGAGCACGTCCAAGTCGCGGCGCTCGAGCGCCTCGAGGATGCGCCGGCGGCGCGCGGCGCCGGTCGAGGACGTGAGCACCTCGATGCGCAGCCCGTCGAGGAGGTTGACCCCGAGCGGTTCGAGGAGCCCGAGGAGCGTGCGGTGATGCTGCTCGGCGAGGACCTCCGTCGGCACCATCAGCGCCGCCTGGCGGCCGCGGTCGACCGCCGCGAGCATCGCCCAGACCGCGACCACGGTCTTGCCCGCACCGACGTCGCCCTGCAGCAGGCGGTGCATCGGACGCTCGCGCCCGAGGTCGGTCGCGATCGAGGCGAATGCGCGCTGCTGGGCCCCGGTCGGGGGGAACGGCAGCGCCGCGAGGAAGCGCGCGGCGTGGCCGTCATCGACCGGAGCGTTGTCGAGCCCGACGGTGTCGGCCTCGAGGCGCGCACGTCGCCACTGCAGTCCGAGCTGGAGGACGAGGAGCTCGTCGAAGACGAGCCGTGCGCGGGCACGCGCCGCCGCCGCGTGGTCGTCGGGACGGTGGAGGTCGCGAACGGCGGTGTCGAGGTCGACCAGCCCATGGGCCCGCCCCAGGTCGTCGGGCAGGAAGTCCTCGAGCGTCGGGAGGTCCGCCAGCGCCGCCTCGACGAGACCGACGAGCTTGAACGAGGGCACGGCCGCGCTCGCTGGGTAGACGGCGAGCAGGCGCTGGTGCTCGAGCTCCGCGGCCGCGCGAGCGGGGTCGAGCCCGGCAGCGATCGCGCCGAGGACCTGCACGTCGGGGGCCGCGAGCTGGAGCTCCCCTCGGAAGCGCTCGACCTTGCCGGAGAAGGCCGCGACGGTGCCGGCAACGAGCTGGCGAGCGCGCCAGGCCTGGTTGAAGAACGTGACACCGAAGAGCGCACCCGAGGCCTGCCTCACCCGCAGGGTCGTGAGGTCCCGCGTCCGACCACCGCCGCGCGCGGGGATCCGGCGGCTCGCGACGTCGAACACCTCCCCGATCAGCGTCGCCGGCGCACCGACCTCCACCTCGGCGAGATCGAGGACCTCGCCGGCATCCTGGTACCGGCGCGGGGCGTGCTCGAGGAGCTCGCGCACGGTCACGATGCCGAGCTCGGCGAGCCCCTTCGCCAGCCGGGGCCCCACCCCCTCGAGCTCGCGGACGGGGCGTTCGAGGGCCGGGACGGGCTCGGCCGTCATGGCGCCTCCTCGGGGCTCCTCGGGACTCCTCGGGGGGGTGCCGCTGGGGGCGCCTCGGGGCCGCGTCGGCGTGGCCGTGAGGCTCCCCCACCGCCGAGCACGAGGCTAGCGACGGGCCCCGGCCGACCCCGATGGCCCGACCGGGGCCCACCGCGCGCTGCTACCCTCGTGCGAGTCGACGCGGTCCGCTCGCGGTCCGCCTCCCGAGAGGTCCCCCAGATGGCGTCCGTCTGTCAGCTGTGCGCGAAGCGGCCGTGGTTCGGCAAGCAGGTCTCGCACTCGCACCGCCGCTCCTCGAAGCGCTGGTCGCCCAACATCCAGCGCGTGACGGCGTACGTCGATGGCCGTACGGTCAAGCTGGATGTCTGCACCTCGTGCATCAAGGCCGGCAAGGTCACGCGCCCGCCGATGAAGGCTGCGCCGAGCGCCTGACGGGGCGTCGCCGGACCACGGTCCTCCGCGTCGCTCGGCCGCGGCACTCTCAGCGGCGGCGCGTCGCGTCGGCACGGGCCGCATCGAGGAGGCGCTCGACGAGCGTCGGGAACGCGACCCCCTCGGCGGCCCAGAGGCGCGGGAACATCGATCGCTCGGTGAACCCCGGGATCGTGTTGATCTCGTTGACGACGAGCCGACCGTCGGTGTCGAGGAACAGGTCGACGCGGGCCATGCCGCGCGCCCCGATGGCGGCGAACGCCTCGCGCGCGAGCCGCTGGGCCGCGGCGACGACGTCGGCATCGACGAGAGCGGGCACGACGAGCTCGGAGTCGTCGAGGTACTTCGCCTCGAAGTCGTAGAAGTCGTGCGACGGCACGATCTCCCCGGGCCGTGTGACCTCGACCTCGCCGCCGCGCTCGAGCACCCCGACCTCCAGCTCGCGCGCACCGACGACCCCGGCCTCGACGAGCGCGACATCATCGTGGACCAGCGCGGCGTCGAGCGCTGCACCGAGCCCATCGGCGTGCCCGACCCGCGTGATGCCGATGGACGACCCCTGGCGCGCGGGCTTGACGAACCAGGGCAGTGGCAGCGCCCCGATCGCCGCGCGCACGTCCGGCGCGTCCCGGTCGACACTGCGCACGACGACGTGGGCGGTCTGGGGCAACCCCACGGCGGCGAACGCCTCCTTCATCGCGGATTTGTCCATCCCGATGCGCGAGGCCGCCGCATCGGCGCCGACGCAGGCGATCCCGACCGCTGCGAGCTCGGCCTGGATGGCGCCGTCCTCCCCACCGACCCCGTGGAGCACCGGGAAGGCGACGTCGAGCGGACCGGACACGGCCGCGCCCGCGGCGTCGACGAGGTGCGCCCCGCAGGGGTCGCCGACCAGCCGGCAGCCGGGGGCATCCGCGTCGACCTCGGGCAGACCGTCGGTCCCGGGGCGCGTCGCCCCCCCGAGGACCCAGCGTCCGTCGCGCGTGATGCCGACGGCCACGACGTCGTGGCGAGTGCGGTCGATCGCGGCGAGGACCGCGTCACCGGAGAGGCAGGAGATCGAGTGCTCGGCCGACACGCCACCGAGGAGCACGAGGACGCGGTCCACGCTGGCCTCCCGCCGCCCGCCCGACGCCTGGTGCGCTCCGCACCGTCGGGAGGCTAGTGCCGCGGCCGCTAGGGTTCTCGGGACGGATGGAACAGGGACCGCCGGGGGCGGGCGCGAGCGTGCCGGGACCGGGGCGGGCACCGAGGAGGGGTGTGCCGAGATGACCACCATCGACTTCGACGGGCGCGTCGCCGTCGTCACCGGCGCCGGTGGGGGCCTCGGGCGCAGCCACGCGCTGCTGCTCGCCTCCAGAGGGGCAAGGGTCGTCGTGAACGACCTCGGGGGCAGCCGAGACGGCAGCGGGGCGAGCGCCTCGATGGCCGACGCGGTCGTCGAGGAGATCCGAGCGGCCGGCGGCGAGGCCGTCGCCAACCACGACTCGGTGGCGACCTGGGAGGGCGGCGAGGCCATCGTCGCGGCCGCGCTCGAGTCGTTCGGTCGCATCGACGTCGTCGTCAACAACGCCGGCATCCTGCGCGACGTGTCGTTCGCGAAGCTCGCCCAGCCAGAACTCGACCTCGTGCTCCGGGTCCATCTCTACGGCGGCTTCCACGTCGCCCGTGCGGCCTGGCCCCACCTCAAGGAGCAGGGCTACGGGCGCATCGTGTCGACGACGTCGGGCTCGGGCCTCTACGGCAACTTCGGGCAGACGAACTACGCCGCGGCCAAGCTCGGTCTCGTCGGGCTCACCCGCTCGCTCGCCATCGAGGGCGCGAAGTACGGGATCACCGCCAACGCCATCGCGCCCGTCGCCGCGTCGCGGATGACCGAGGACGTCATGCCCCCGCAGCTGCTCGAGCGCCTCCAGCCCGAGCACGTCTCCCCCGTCGTCGCCTGGCTCGCCTCCGAGGCCTGCACCGACACGGGCCGCATCTACTCGGTCGGCGGCGGCTACCTCGCGCGGGTGGCCATCGTCGAGGGCGAGGGCGTGACCTTCGACGGCGTCGCCACCCCGGAGGACATCGCCGCTCGCTGGGACGACGTCAACCGCGTCGGTCCCGGCGGGCAGGAGATGACCCACGGGGTCTTCGAGCAGACCGGCAAGATCGTCCAGGCGCTGGGCATCAGCTTCGAGTGACGCTGTCCACGCCGGCCTCGACCGACGGGACCGTCGGCCATCGGCGACACCTCACACGGCGATGCCATCGAGCTCGCCGCCGGCAGGACGTGCCGTCAGCGCCACCGCCAGACGCATCGGGTCCACGCCCTCGGCGAGCGCCGCCACGACCGCCTGGGTCAGCGGCATGTCCACGCCATGCTCGCTCGCGAGCGCGGCGATCGCCGGGGCGGAGCTGACCGCCTCGGCGATCGAACGCATCGAGGCCACGACGTCGACGGTGCGCTCCCCCCGCCCGAGCCGCTCCCCGAAGGTGCGGTTGCGCGAGCGCGGCGAGGCGCAGGTCGCGACGAGATCGCCCACACCCGCGAGCCCGGAGAAGGTCAGCGGCGAGGCGCCGAGCGCCACGCCCAGGCGCATCATCTCGGCGAGGCCGCGCGTGAGCACGGCTGCCTTGGTGTTGTCGCCGAACCCCATGCCGTGCGCGATGCCGACCGCGACGGCGATGACGTTCTTGACCGCACCCGCGACCTCCACCCCGATGCGGTCCTCGCCGGCGTAGACCCGGAAGTAGGGCGCGGAGAGCACGGCGCGGGCCGCCTCGACGTGGCCGGGATCGCTGCCCGCGACGACCGAGGCCGATGGCAGGCGCTGCGCGATCTCACCGGCGAGGTTGGGCCCGGAGAGCGCGACGACGCGGTCGTGCGCCGCTCCGAGCGCGTCGGCGACGACCTCGCTCGCGAAGCGCCGGGTCGCCACCTCGAGACCCTTGGCGACCGACACCAGCGTCGACTCGGAGGGGACGGCAGCGCGGAATCGGCCGAGCTCGGTGCCGAGCCCGAGGCTCGGCACGGCGAGCACGACGACGTCGGCGCCGTCGAGCGCCACCGCGGCGTCCCCCGTGACCGTCACCGTGGGCGGAAGCACGACCCCGGGCAGGTGGTCGTCGTTGGTGCGCGTCAGGGTCATGGCGCTCGCGTGCTCGGCCCGACGCGACCACAGGCGCACCTCGGCGTCGGCGTCGGCCGCGACGATGGCGAGCGCGGTGCCCCAGGCACCCGCACCCATGACCGCCACCCGGCCCATGCTCGACCTCCGCTCCCCCGCACCCCCGCACGGCGACGGGTCCATGGTCCGGCAGGGCGAAGGGTGCCATGCGGTGGCCCCTCCGCGCAGCACTAGCCTCCCCGGGGTGGAACCGACCGTGCTCGTGCCGCTGCGCGCCGATGGCAAGTCCCGCCTCGCCGAGGCCCTCGACGCCGGGACCCGCCGAGCGCTCGCCGAGGCGATGCTCGCCGACGTGGTCGCCGCGACCCGGTCCGCGGGCCTCACCCGCATCGTGCTGGTCGCCGGCGGCCCGCCCGCGCGGGCGGCCGGTCGACGGCTCGGGCTCGAGGTCGTCGACGATCCCGCTGACGGGGCCGGCCTCGATGCCGCCCTCCTGCACGCGGGCCGACGGGTGGGTGGCGACACCCTCGTGCTCGCCGCGGACCTCCCCGCGCTCGGGCGCGACGACGTCACGGCCCTCATCGAGGCGCCGACCCCCGTCGTCGTCGCCCCGACCCGCGGCGGTGGGACCGCGGCGCTGCTCCGTCGACCGGACGGCTGCCTCGCGCCCGCCTACGGCATCGGCTCGGCAGCACGCCACCTCGCAGCGGCCACCACGGCGGGGCTCACCGCACTCGTCATCGAGCGCCCCGGGCTGGCGCACGACGTCGACCGCCCGGAGGACCTCGTCGTCCCGACCGGCCTCGTGCTCGGTCCCGCCACCGCCGCCGTGCTCATCGAGCTCGGGCGCAGGCGCGACGGAGCCGGCGCGACCGGGTGACCGAGGCATCCAGCGCTCGGCTCAGCGGTCCCGGACCCCTCGGCGGACGACGAGGGCCCCGGTGAGCGCGCCGACGGCGAAGCTCGCGAGCAGGAGCAGGATCAGCGGCACGCCGCCACCGCTCCCGGCCGCCCCCGCGACCGGCTCCGTTCGACCGAACACCCACGAGAACGCGACGCGCTGCGAGTTCGTCACCGCGAACACGCCGAAGAGCGCCGCGAGGACGATGACCGTCACGCGACCGAGCTGCTGGGTGAAGGGCACCGGGCGACGCTGACCGCTGACCGCGTCGGCGCCCGCGGCCCTGACCGCCGCGCTCGCCGCAGGAGCACCTGACGCGCTCGCCGCAGGGGCGCCGGACGCGCCCGCCGCCGGTGGGGTCGGGTCCTCAGCGCCTTCGGGTGACCTCGGGGTCTCCGACATGCTCGCTCCGTGGGCCGTCGCGCTCCCGGGTGGGTCCGCTCTCCCGGCTATCCTGCCACGCGAGCGGCGCGTCCGCTCGCCGAGCCCGCGGCCGACGGAGGCGACGATGCCCCAGGGGACGATCCGCCACTACGACCCGCGCAACGGTTCGGGCAGCCTCCTCGACGACGCGCTCGTCGAGCACGCCTTCGACCGCGAGCAGATGCGCCAGTCGGGGCTGCGAGAACTGCGCATCGGTCAGCGCGTCCGCTTCGTCCTCGAGGGCGGCGCCGTGACGCAGCTCAACGTCGTGAGCCTCTGAGCCGCGGGCGGCTGTCCGCGCGCGACCGGGCGTGTCAGGCGTCCAGCGCGTTGCGGTCGATGGTCGCCTCGGAACGCGAATAGAGGGACTGCGTGATGTCGCCGTCCTCGTCGCCCTCGAG
>JBEAQO010000111.1:0-6297 GCA_041163825.1 Actinomycetota bacterium
AGCCCGTGCCCGTCGGCGACGATCTCGCGCAGGCCCCCGGTGTCGCTCACGATGACGGGCGTGCCGCAGGCCATCGCCTCGGTCGCGACGAGCCCGAACGGCTCGTAGATCGAGGGGGCGATCGCGACGTCGGCGGCCGCGTAGTGCAGACGGAGCTCGTGGTCCTCGAGGAAGCCGGTGAAGCGCACCTGGTCCCCGAGCCCGAGCTCGTCGACGAGTCGGTGGAGCTCCTCCGAGTAGGTGCCGACCCCCGCGATGGTGAAGCGCACGGGACCCAGCCGGGCCCGGAGCCGCTCGAGCGCGTGCAGCACGGTCTGCACGCCCTTCTCGTACTCGAGCCGTCCTGCGAACAGCACGAGCGGTCCGCCGTCGGGCGTGAGCCCGGTCCGGAAGCGCGCGACCTCGTCGTCGGGAAGGACGAAGTCGGCGAGCGCCACACCGTTGGGGATGACGTCGACCTTGCCGGACGGGAGCCGGAACGCGTCCGTCACCTGGTCGCTCATGTAGGTGGAGCAGGTGATGACACGCCGCGCCTCGTAGGTCAACCACCACTCGACCTGATGGATGAGCGCGTTCATGGGGCCGGGCAGGTGGCCCTGGTGCCGTCCGAGCTCGGTCGCGTGCACCGTCGCGACCAGCGGGAGGTCGAAGGCCTCCTTCATGCCGACGCCCGCGTGCGTGACGAGCCAGTCGTGGGCATGGACGACGTCGAAGTCGTGCGCGCGGGCCAGACGGGCCGCGGCGGTGAGCACGCGGGTGTTGAAGGAGAGCACCCACGGGACGAGGTCGGAGAAGGGCACCTCCGGGGGCGCCTCGGGCACGCGGACCACGTGCACGCCGTCACGGACCTCCTCGGCCGGCGCGTCGGGGTGGTCGCGGCTGACGACGTGGACGTCGTGGCCGGCCGCGGCGAGCGCGCGCGAGAGGGCCGCCACATGGCGGCCGAGTCCGCCGACGACCCGTGGGGGGTACTCCCACGACAGCATCAGGATGCGCATCGCGGGAGCGTCGCAGGTCGGGGGCCCCGACGCCAACCGGCCCCCTAGCCTCGCTCGGCGAGCGGTCCCGACCACCGAGCGGATCGCGGAGGAGGACGGGGCGTGTTCGGTCCGATCGAGGGTCAGGGCGCGGCCGTGCTCGGCCTCCTGCTCGTCGTCCTGGGCGCCTGGGGAGCGACGCGCAGCCAGCCCGGCGGCGCCGGGGCGCTGCGCTCGCTCGCGCCGCTCGTCCCCTTCGGCGTGCTCATCGGCGCCGGTGCGGCCATGGTGCGTGGGGGTGGGCTCGTCGCCGGGATCGTGGGCGGCGCCGTGCTCGTGCCGCTGGTGGGCGCGCTCGGTCGGGTCAGGCGCCGGAGGGATCCAGCGCCCTGACGAGCGCCTCGGGCTCGCGCGGCGCGTCGTCCGCGTCCCCGAGCTCGTCGGCGAGGCGGCGTTCGGCCTCGGGGCCGCTCGCGATGGCCGCGCACCAGCGCTCGAGCCGCTCGGCGTGGGTCGCGACGCGCGCCGCGGCGTAGTCGCCCGTACCGCCGCGGGTCGTCATGAACCACCAGTCGGAGGCGGAGAGGAGCGCGAGCTCGCGTGCGACGGCGGCTCGGGCCGGGCTGCCGCCACGTCCACCGGCGAGGGCCGCGCGCGCACGGTCCTCCGCGGCGCGCAGGGTCGCCCACAGCGGCCGCGTCGCGGGCGTGACCCAGCTCGCGTGCCCCTTGGCATAGCCCCACGAGGACTCGGGCAGCTCGAGCCGTCGCGTCGGGGGCCGGCGCTCGAGCCGAGAGGCGAGCGTGGTGGTGACCAGCGTCGCATCGTCCTCCACGCGTCGGAGCAGCGCCTCGAGCCAGTCCGCACCCTCGTGCCACCAGTGCCCGAAGAGCTCCGTGTCGTAGGCGGCGACGACGAGGCCGCCCGGTCGCGGGTCGAGGGTGGCGTGGAGCACCCCGACGATGTGGTCGACGTCGCGCACGAGCGAGCGACGGGCGGCCGCGGGGACGTAGGGCGCCTTCGCGTCGGGGGGGAGCGTGCGGTCCGTCACCCGCCAGGAGGGGTGCACGCCGAAGCCCCCGGTCGCGTAGAGGTCGCGGTACCACGCGTCCCCCGGGTAGCCGGCGGTCGGCGACCACACGTGGTAGGCGACCGAGAGGTCCCGCCCGAAGGCGACGACCTCGCTCTCCCCGATCAGGACCCCATCGTGCACCACCTCGTCGGCGCCGGCGGTCGAGGGGTCGCTTCGCTCCGGGCGCACCGTCCAGTCGCGCTCGGCGCCACCGGCCGCGCGGACCAGCGTCGGTCCGTCGACGACGACGTGCGTGATGCCGTGACGCGCGTAGTGCTCCTCGAGCCCGGGCAGCTGCGGCCCGTGGCGTGGCAGCGCCGGGGTGCCGTCGCCGTCGACCGTGAGCGGCTCGGCGGTCGGGTCGGCCACCGCCGAGCGCGGCCGGTGCCCGAGCTCGGGCGGCCACAGCCCGCGCGGGGCGGACCCGGCCCAGGCCGCGTGCTCAGCGAGCCCGGCCGCGAGCTGCGCGTCGATGAGGGACGGGTCGGCGACCAGGGGCAGGTAGGGATGCGTGGCGGGGCCGCCGAGGAGCTCGATCACCCCCTCGCGCGCGAGTGCGGCCCAGACCGCGGTCAGCCCGCCGCGCCGCTCGACGTCGGCATGGAGGTCGGCGAGGTCGCGGAAGTGCCGCCACCAGTGGGGACCGAGCGCTTGCACCTCCGGTCCCATCGACGCGTGCCAGCGCTGCTCCTCGGCACGCCACACCTGCGCCTCGATCCAGCCGGCGAGCTCGCGTGCGAGGTGGGGGTCACGCGTCTGGTGGGCGACGAGCGGGCTCACGGACAGCGTGAGGACGTCGCGTGCGCCGTCCTCGGCGAGCCGTTCGAGCGCTCGGGTCACCGGGAGCCAGGAGCCGGCCCAGGCCTGGAACAGCCACTCCTCGCCGACCGGCCACACGCCGTGCCCCTTGAGGTAGGGGACGTGCGTGTGCAGCACGAGCGCGAGCTCGCCGCAGGCCGCGCTCATGTCCCGTCCCGTCGCTGCACGCGCGCGACGACGACGAGGTCGAGCGCGTCCTCGAGCGCGGGCGAACCGGGCCGGCCCTCCCGCAGCTCGAAGTCGTCCGGGGTGACGGTCGGGACGACCTCCGCGAGCCACGACGGCCAGGCCTCCGGACCGGCGGTGGTCAGGGCCGCATGCAGGGTCGTCCCATGCGCGCGCTCGAGGCGGGCGAGGCGGGGACCGTGGTGCAGCCCGAGCTGTCGTTGCAGCACGAGGCCGGCTGCGACGAGCGTGTCGGCGAGCTCGTCGGGTGCGAACTCGCGCACGTGGAAGGGGTTGGTCGGCGGGGCATCACCGGGGGAGAAGGTGCGGCGGTTGGGCGTCGAGACGACGAGCGTGCCGTCGGGCCGGACGAGGCGGACGAGCTCGTCGAGCGTGCGCGCGACGTCGTGGAGGTGCTCGATGACCTGGAGGAGGGTCACGAGGTCGACACTCGCCCCGGGCAGGGGGATGGCGCCGAGCTCGGCCTCGATGACCGTGACCGCGGGGTCGACGCCGTAGCGCTGGCGGGCGTGCGCAGCGACCCTCGGATCGAGCTCGAGCCCGACGATCGTCCTCGGCGCGTCGGTGCCGGGGACGGCGCCGATGCCGAGCCCCTCCGCGAGCAGCCCCAGGCCGTAGCCCTCGCCGCAGCCGGCATCGACGAGGCGCGTGACATCGTGCTCCCGGGCGAGCTCCACGACGAAGCGGTAGGCGGCCACGTGTCGCGAGAACCAGTAGGTCTCCTCGGGCACGTCCGGCACCGTCCGCTCGCCGGTCAGGGGCAGCGGGGTCGTCGGGATCCGGGGCGGCTCGACGGGCGGCTCGGTGCGCGGCGCGGGCATCATCGGCCGGAGCGTAGGCCCGGGTGTCGACGTGGCTAGACTCGGCGCATTCGCCCACCGTCCGAGGTGTCGCCCCGAGTCCCGAGCACGTGAGGTCGCGAGCATGAGGATCATCGTCCCCGTCAAGCGTGTGCCGGACACCGCGTCGGTGCGTCGCATCGACGCCACGTCGCGCACCGTCGATCGCGAGTCGTCGGAGGCCGTGCTCTGCCCGGTCAACGAGTACGCGATCGAGGAGGCGATGCGCATCAAGGAACGCACCGACGCGCACGTGACCGTGCTCATCGCCGCGCCGGAGTCCGGGCGAGGGATCGTCCAGAAGGCGCTGGCCTACGGCCTCGACGAGGCCGTGTTCGTCACCGATCCGGCCATCGCCGGGTCCGACGCGATCGGGACCGCGCGCGTGCTCGCGGCCGCCCTGCGCCACCTCGAGCCCTGGGACCTCGTGCTGTTCGGCAACCAGTCGACCGACGCGCGCACGAGCGTCGTGCCGGCCGCGGTCGCGGAGCTCCTCGGGCTGCCATCCATCACGTACGCGCGCCACCTCGAGCTCGCCGACGGCTCGCTCGTCGCCCACCGGGAGCACGAGGAGGGCTGGGACGTGGTCAGCGCACCGCTGCCGGCCATCGTCAGCGTCGTCGAGGCGATCAACGAACCGCGCTTCCCCTCCTTCAAGGGCATCATCGCCGCCAAGTCCAAGCCGGTCGTCGACCTCGACCTCGCGGGGATCGGGCTCGAGCCCGGGCTCGTCGGGCACGGGGCCGCCGCGGCGGAACTGATCGACTTCTCCGAGCGTCCGCCCAAGGCGGCCGGCACGGTCGTGAACGACGACGGTGCGGGCTCCTCGGTCGGGGCGCTCGTCGACTGGATGGCCGAGCGCAAGTTCGTCTGAGACCCGTTGCGGGCACGAGGATGACGGGCCGAGCGGCCCGAGGAGGACAGGGATGATGGGTGAGATCCTGGTCCTGGTCGACCACAGCGATGGCGCACCTCGCAAGAGCGCGCTGCAACTGCTGACCGCTGCACGCAGCGTGGCCGACGTCACGGGCGACGAGGTCGCTGCGGTCTGGCTCGGCCCGGGTGCCGCCGCTGCCGCCGACACGCTCGGGCGGCATGGCGCGGCGCGGGTGCTCGCATGGGACTCGGCCGACGCGAAGGCCTTCGTCACCGTCCCGCAGGTCGAGGCGCTCGAGCAGCTCATCGGGGCCCGGTCCTCCACGCTCCTGCTGTTCGCCTCGGCCAACCACACGAAGGACGTCGCGGCCCGCCTCGCCGTGCGGCTCGGCGGCGGCATCATCACCGACGCGACCGGCCTCGAGGTCGAGGGCGGCCGCGTCGTCGCCACCAAGGAGGTCTTCGGGGGCGACGTGATCACCCGAGCGCGCATCGCGGGGGACCGCGCGCAGATCGTCGGCATCGCTGCGAACGCCTACCCGGTCGAGGAGCCCGGGACCGCTGCCGCACCGGTCGAGACGTTCTCGGTGACGCTCTCGGACGCCGCCCGCTCCGCGCCCGTCACCGCGGTCGAGAAGCAGGCGAGCGCCGACCGGCCCGACATCGCCGAGGCGGCGATCGTCGTGTCCGGTGGGCGGGGGCTCGGCAAGCCCGAGGGCTTCGAGCTGCTCGAGCGCCTCGCGGACCTGCTCGGTGCCGGGGTCGGGGCCTCGCGCGCCGCGACGGACGCGGGCTGGTACCCGCATCGCTACCAGATCGGCCAGACCGGACGCACGGTCGCGCCGTCCCTCTACCTCGGTGCCGGTATCTCGGGGGCGATCCAGCACCGGGCCGGGATGCAGACCTCGCAGCACGTGGTCGCCATCAACAAGGACCCGGAGGCGCCGATCTTCCAGATCGCGGACTTCGGGGTCGTCGGCGACCTCTATGAGGTCGTGCCGCGGCTCATCGAGGCGCTCGAGGCGCGGCGCGGCTGACGCGGGGAAGCGGCCGACCGACCCCGGGTCGAACGGCGCGTCGAGCGCGTCGGGCGGGGGCGCTGTCGGTCAGGGCGCTGCCGGGCAGGGCGCTCAGGACGCGACGTCGGCCGTGCGGGCGCCGCTGGCGCGCACGAGCTCGTCCGGGGTGAGCGGGAACACGGTCGAGGGGGTCCCCGCTGCCGCCCACACGATGGGGTGCCCGAGGAGCGCGGGATCGATCAGGACCGGAACCGGGGTGTCGTGCCCGAAGGGTGGCGTGCCGCCGATGGCGTAGCCGGTCGCCTCGCGCACCTCCTCGGCGTCGGCCTTGCGCACCGAGTCCGCGCCGAGCGCGGCGGCAAGGCGGTGCTCGTCGACGCGGTTGGCCCCGGAGGTCAGCACGAGCACCGCGCGCCCGTCGGCGACGAACACGAGCGACTTCACGATGGCGCCGACCTCGCAGCCCACGGCCGTCGCCGCCTCGAGCGCCGTGCGCGTCCCCGCAGGGA
>JBEAQO010000112.1:0-3855 GCA_041163825.1 Actinomycetota bacterium
GCGCTGCTCGCCTACGACCTCGTGCTCGAACCCGTCGGCTGGCGCGTGCGCGGCGCGGAGCTGCTCGGCTCGGGGGGCACCCCCGGGCTCACCGCGTGAGGCTGCCCCGCACGATGCGCCCGTAGCGGTGCCGGGTCCGGCTCACCGCCTGCTCCCGCAGGTAGCGCGGGAGCTCGATCGCGGGAGCACGGACCGGCGGCGCGTCGACGTAGCGCACCCCGTGCTGCTCGCAGGCGGTTCGCACGCAGGCATCGACCGCGCCGACCACCCGCACGAGCGCATCGCCGAGTCCGCCGGTGCGCGCCGCGAGGGCCTCGTCGGTCTCGACGGTCGAGGGGACCACCGTCTCGAACACGCTCGGGCCGCGCGTCGAGAGCTCGACCCGTGCCCCGCAACGACCGGCGGCGACGAGCGTGCGGGCGACGTCCCACGCGGCCGCCCCGCCACCGAGGCGCACCACGATCCTCGGGTGCGGACGCAGCCGTAGCGAGTTCTCCTCGAACACGAGCCCGGCGACGTCGCGCGGCTCGAGGACCCCGGCGCTCGCGTCGGCCTCGACGACCGAGAGCAGGCGCTCCGCGTCCTCGGTCCCAAGGGCCGTCCGGCAGCGCTGCACGAGCTCGGCGACCGCTCGCCCCGAGCGTTCGAGCACCTTGGCGCTGCCGACGGTGCCACGCACGACGCGGTCGTCGCCCGAGACCGCGTCGGTCCAGCGTCCGAACTGCGCCACGTAGGCAGGGCCGCCGGCCTTCGCGCCCGGTCCGACGCTCGAGCGCTTCCAGCCGCCGAACGGCTGCCGCTCCACGATCGCGCCGGTGATGTGGCGGTTCACGTAGGCGTTGCCGACCTCGATGCGCTCCAGCCAACGCTCGACCTCGTCATCGTCGAGGGAGTGGATGCCTCCGGTGAGCCCGTAGCCGGTCGCGTTCGCGAGCGCGATGGCCTCGTCGAGGTCGCGCGCACGCATCAGCCCGAGCACCGGCCCGAAGCACTCGGTGAGGTGGAAGTGCGAGCCCGGCACGACACCGGTCTTGATGCCCGGCGTCCAGAGGTCGTCCGCGCCCGCGACGGGACGCGGCTCGACGAGCCAGCGCTCGCCGGTGTCGAGCTCGACGAGGTGGCGCGCGAGCGGTCCGCGCGGCGGTCCGATGAGCGGTCCGACCTGGCTCGTGAGCTGCGTCGACGGCCCCACGGCGAGGCTCGTCGTCGCATCGACGAGCTGGTCGAGGAACCGCGAGGAGTCCGCGACGTCGCCGACGAGGATGCCGAGGCTCGCCGCCGAGCACTTCTGCCCGGCGTGCCCGAAGGCGCTGCGGACGAGGTCCGCGGCGGCGAGGTCGAGGTCCGCCGCCGGGGTCACGATGAGCGCGTTCTTGCCCGAGGTCTCGGCGAGGAGCGTCAGGTCCGCTCGCCACGAGCGGAACAGCCGCGCGGTGTCGAACGATCCGGTGAGCACGACGGCATCCACGTCGGGGTGGGTGACGAGATGGCGACCGGTGTCATCGTCGGGGACGCGCAGGAACGCGAGGAGCTCCGGGTCGACGCCCGCGGCCCAGGCCGCCTCGCAGACGAGCTCGGCGCAGCGGGGCGTCTCCGGCGCGGGCTTGACGATCGCCGCCGCACCGGCGGCGATGGCGGCGAACGCGCCACCCCCGGGGATCGCGACCGGGAAGTTCCAGGGCGGGACGACCAGCACCACGCCCATCGGCTCGAAGCGCGCACCCGGCACCCGCTCGAGCTCGAGCACGCGCTCGGCGTAGTAGCGCGCGAAGTCGATGACCTCGCTGACCTCGGGGTCGGCCTCCGCGACGACCTTGCGGCCCTCATGGACCATCGCGGCCACGAGGTCGCCACGTCGCCGCTCGAGCTCGTCGGCGACCCGGTGCAGGAGCGCCCGGCGCACCGCTGCGGGCTCGGTCCTCCAGCGTGCCGCAGCAGCGGTCGAGCGCGCGACGAGGCGGTCGACCTCCACCGTGTCGGTGACGAGCGCCGCACGGGGCGGTCCGGGCGTCCGGGTGACGACGTCGGCCGCCCACGCCCGGTTCGCCGCCAGCGAGGGGTCGGTGTCGGCCGCGTTGGCAAAGCCCGCGGGCGGCAGCCCCGGACCGCGCGGGGCACGCTCCTCGGCCCGACGGTCCTGGGTGCGCCGCGGCCCGATCGGGCCGGACGAGCGTGCGGCGAGGCCGGCACGGAAGCGCTCGGCCTCGACCTCGAGCGCCCCGCCGGCGCGCACGTCGAGCGCGGCGGCCGTGCGCAGGAAGTTCTCGGGGCTCGCCGCCTCCTCGAGGCGACGGACGAGGTAGGAGATGGCGACGTCGAAGTCGTCCGGAGCGACGACGGGCGTGTAGAGCCGGACCCGACCGGCCTCGGCGCGCACGGCCCTGGCGGAGCCGGGTGCCATCCCCTGGAGCATCTCGACGTCGAGCCGGTCGGCGACCCCACGCTCGCGTGCGAGCTCGAGCGCCCAGGCGATGTCGAAGAGGTTGTGGCTGGCGAGCCCGATCCGGGTCGAGCGCAGTCGCTCGGGCCGCAGCGCCTCATCGACGAGGCGACGGTAGTTCGCGTCGGTCTCGAGCTTGGTGTCGTGTGGTGCGAGCGGCCAGCCGTGCAGCTCCGCTTCGACCGCCTCCATCGAGAGGTTCGCGCCCTTGACGAAGCGGATGCGGACGTCCGCGCCACCGGCCTCGCCCCGGCGGGTCGACCAGTCGAGGAGCCGCCGGAGCACGGGGAGCGCGTCGGGGAGGTAGGCCTGGAGCACGATGCCGGCCGGGGCCCGGAGGAACTCATCCTCCATGAGCACGCGCGTGAACACCCCGACGGTGAGGTCGAGGTCGCGGTACTCCTCGACGTCGAGGTTGATGAACGCCGGCGGGTCGGACACGAGCGCCGCGCGGTAGAGGGGTCGGAGCCGGTCGGCGACGCGCTCGATGGTCGCCTCCAGGTCCCAGACGGTGATCTGCGCCGCGATCGAGGACAGCTTGACCGACACGTAGTCGACGTCGTCGCGAGCGAGCAGCGCCACGACGGCGTCGCGACGTCGCGTCGCCTCGCGCTCACCGAGCACCGCCTCACCGAGCAGGTTGACGTTGACGTCCATGCCCTCGTCCGCGAGCCGGGCGAGCCCGGCCGTGAGCCCCTCGGGCGTCGCATCGGTGACGAGGTGACCGACGAGCCCGCGCAGGCGTCGGCGAGCGAGCGGCACCACGATGCCCGGGAGCAGGGGCGCGAGCCGAGCGCCCAGGCGCAGGAGCACCCGGTCGCCCACCGAGAGGGATCGCGGGCTCCCTCCGCGGCGCACGATCGCGACCAGCTGGCGCGCGGCGACCGCGTCCGACTCGGCACGGGCGACCCGGTCGACGAACGCGGTCGCGAACCCGAGCCCCGCGGGATCCGCGAGCAGCGCCGCGAGCCGGGCGGCCGACCGGCGCTCGGCACGGGTGAGCCGGACGCCCTCGACGGCGAAGCGCTCGGCCAGCCGCAGCGCCCGGGTCTCCGGTCCCTCGGCGGCACCGGCCGCCGGGACCCCGCCGGCCGCCTCGGACATGCGGGCCCCCTCGCTCGCCGGTCGGGACGCTCGGACCGGGCGCTCCGTTCGAGCCTACGGGGCCCCTGGCCGCCCCCGGCCCTCGCTGGCCGCCGGGCCGGCCCCGGACGGCCGCGGAACGCGACAGCGCCACGCGTCCCTACTATCCTGTTCGTTGGTCGCGTCGCTGCGTCGCGCGGGTGCGGGGGGTCGCTTCCCGCCCCCCGTGTGTCCCGCCCCGGCGTCGACCCGTCCCCGTCCCGGGGACGCTGTGGAGAGGGAATCGGCGTCGCCGGGACCCCTGACCGAAGGAGAGCACGTCCATGAGGATC
>JBEAQO010000113.1:0-3654 GCA_041163825.1 Actinomycetota bacterium
TCGAGCACCGCGTGCCGGCCCGTGGCCTGATCGGCTTCCGCACCGAGTTCCTGACCGAGACGCGCGGGACCGGCATCCTCCACCACGTCCACGACGGCTTCGAGCCGTGGGTGGGGGAGCTCCGCACCCGGCCGAACGGCTCGCTCGTCGCCGACCGGCTCGGGGCCGCCTCCTCGTTCGCGCTCATGAACCTCCAGGAGCGCGGCCAGCTCTTCGTCGGACCCGGCGCCGAGGTCTACGAGGGCATGATCGTCGGGGAGAACGCCCGCGCCGAGGACATGGACGTGAACCCGGCGAAGGAGAAGAAGGCGACGAACGTGCGCTCCTCCACCGCCGAGGAGCTGGTGCGCCTCGCGCCGCCGCGCACGCTCTCCCTCGACCAGGCGCTCGAGTTCATCCGCGAGGACGAGGCGGTCGAGGTCACGCCGACGACCGTGCGGCTGCGCAAGCTCGAGCTCGACGCGATGGTGCGGGGACGCTCCGCCAAGCGCGCGAAGCACGGCGCCGCGCCGTCCTGACCGAACGCGCGGTGCCGGCCGCGCGAGGTCGGTGGCGCGCTCAGTCGGCCTGGAACGGGCGGAGCTCGACCGCGATCTCGGTCGCGCGGGCGGCGTCCTTCGCGAGCGCGACCGCGGTGTCGTGGTCGGCGACCTCGAGGACCCAGAAGCCGCCCATCGCGGGCAGCGGGGCGGCGCGGGGACCGGGGGTCACCTCGACCGCGTCGCCCTCGGCGCGCACGACGAGTGCGGTGTCGGGCGGCTCGAGCCCGGCGCCGAGCACCATCGCACCCATCGCCTCGAGTCGCGCGTTGAACGCGCCGACGGCCGCACCGATGCGCTCGGCATCGGGCCCGGCGTGGTCGACGACGTAGGGCGCGTCGTGCCAGACGGAGAGGAGGTAGCGGGGCATGGCGGCACGCTAGCGTCGATGGCGTCCGGGCGTTGGCCGCGCCGTCGCCGCCGTCCCCCGCGATGCGGGCGATGCGGGCGCGGCGGGCGCGGCGGGCGCGGTGTCCGTGGAGTCCCGTGGCGCGACGGGTGCGAGGTCTCGGGAGGTCGTGGCATGGTCGACGGGCAGGCACGACCGCCCGCGCCGCGTCGCTCCCCGGTCGAGGACCTGGTGCTGCGCGTCGGGCTCGCGCTCGCGCTGCTCCTGCTCGTCGCCGCCACCGTGTACCTCGGTCGCGACGGCTACCGCGACGCCGACGGCGACGGGATCAGCGTCCTCGACGCGCTCTACTACGCATCGGTGTCGGTGACCACGACCGGCTACGGCGACATCACCCCGGTCACGCCGGGCGCACGGCTCGCGACCACGGTCATCGTGACGCCGGCGCGCATCGGGTTCCTGCTCCTCGTCGTGGGCACGACGGTGGAGCTGTTGACCGAACGGTGGCGCAGCGGGCTGCGCCGGGAGCGCTGGAGGCGACGGGTGAAGGACCACCACGTGATCTGCGGCTACGGCGTGAAGGGCCGTGCCGCCGTGCGCGCGCTGCTCGACGACGGGGTCGCCGCGGCGGACATCGTCGTCGTCGAGGCCTCCTCGGGACCGCTCGAGGAGGCGAGTCGCGCCGGGCTGACCGTCGTCCGGGGCGACTCGTCGCGCACCGCGACGCTCAACGAGGCCCGCATCGCCCTCGCCCGCACGGTCATCATCGCGACCGACCGGGACGACAACGCCGTGCTGACCACCCTCACCGCACGGGAGCTCGCGCCCGGGGCGCGCATCATCGCGTCGGTGCGCGAGGAGGAGAACCGGCACCTGCTCGAGCAGTCAGGCGCGGACTCGGTCATCACGTCCTCGGAGACCGCCGGCCGCCTCCTCGGGGTCACCGCCCTGCATCCGCAGACCGCGAAGGTCGTCGAGGACCTGCTCGACACCGCGCACGGCCTGCGCCTCGTCGAGCGCGAGATCGGCCCGGAGGGCCCCGGTCCTGACACCGCCGGGGAGGTCCCGGTCGCCGTCGTGCGAGCGGGGCGCCTGCTGCGCATCGATGCCGTGGGCTGCCTGCCGCTGCGTCAGGGCGACCTGCTCGTCTCGCTCGCGGGGGAGGCCGAGCCCGCGCGCTAGCGCGGCGCTGCGTCCAGCGTCACCGCGGTCCGGGTGCTGGTCGGTCGTCCGCCGCCGCCGCGGTGCGGGTGCCGGTCGGACGTCCGCCGTCGCCGCGGTGCGGATGCCGGTCGGACAATCGGGTCGGGGCGCGCACGGCGTCGCCGCCGTGCGCTAGAACGTCGGGGGCGCCGAGACCGGTGCGCCTCGTCGGGGGCGCGGGTCGAGGTGCCGGTCGGGGCGATCGAGGGGTGGGGCGGGATGAGGGTGGAACGCACGCAGCGCTCCGTCGTGCTCGTGGCGGCGGGGCTCGTCCTCGCCCTCGCGGGCATCGGCGTCGGCATCGCGCGCAGCTCGGGGCCGGAGCCCGAGCCCGTCGTCGAGGCCGCACCCGCACCCGCGCCCGTGCCGGCCCCCGCGCCGGCGTCGCCGCCCCCGCCGCGCCCGGCGCCGCCGCCACCCCCGCCGGCTCCCGGTGCCGAGGAGCTCCTCGCGGAGGAGTACGGCATCGCGGACCTCGCGGCCGCTGGCATCCGCGTGGAGGACGACGACCTCGACCTCATCACCGGCATCTTCCGCGACGGCTACGACCACCTCGCCGACGAGGGCGAGTGGCGGCGCTGGACCACGAACTTCGCACCGCGTCCGCCGGCGTTCCCCGACGACGGCTTCGTCGAGGGCGCCGTGGTCGTGCTCGACCCGCGCCGTCCGTGCGTCGACTTCCACCGCCAGATCCAGAGCGTCGAGTCGGGGATCCCGGACGAGGCCGGCGACCGCATGGAGGCGGCGCTTCTGGCAGCCACCGGGCCGCGCCCCTTCCCCTACGTCGGTGCGGAGGACGTCCCCGGCTCGTTCCCCCAGTGCCTCGACCCGGCCAAGGGCGAGTGGTGGGGCAAGGGCTACGTGCTCGACGAGATCGTCCCGATCCGCTGCGCGCTTCCCGGCCGGGACCTGCGCTGCTTCGTCGTGACCCGCTGGTCCTACACGCAGGCCGCGGCGAGCTCGTGGGTCGCCGAGGCGTTCGTGTTCGACGGCCTGACCGGCGAGCGCATCGCCGGGGCCGCGCTGCACCCGGGCATCAGCGCGGAGCGGCTCGATCGCCTCGCGCGCCTGGCGCTGCACGTCGACGGCGGGGTCCCGCTCGCTGCCGACGGTGGACCCGTGCCCGCGCTGCCGACCGCACCCGACGCGACGTCCTCGGTCCTCCCGACCGACGATGGCGTGAAGGTGCTGTGGCTCGACGACGCGCGCTCCCTCAGCGACCTCGACCTCGACGACCGCTGGGTGCACGTGCCGTGGGCGGTCGTGTCGGCGGGCTGAGCGCGCTCAGTCGACCGGGGGCGCGCCGAGCATCGTGCTCCCGGCGTAGGCCGCGAGGCTGACGACGAAGAGCGGGATCGAACCGCCGACGAACGGCGAGGCGAAGAACGTCAGCGGGAAGAACGCGAGCGCCGCGAGGCCGAGGAGCGGCCCGCCGCTGCTCCACGCGAGCCCCGCGGTGTCGACCACCAGGATGACCGCCGTCAGCCAGAACACGGCACGCAGCAGCGACGCGAGCATCGCCCCTCCCTCCCCGGGTCCGCCCCGGGATCCGTCCGCCCCGGG
>JBEAQO010000114.1:0-5467 GCA_041163825.1 Actinomycetota bacterium
CCTCAAGCTGTTCCTGACCGCGACGCCCGAGGCTCGGGCTCGTCGCCGCGCTGGACAGCTCGGCCGTGAGGACGAGGTCGACGACCTCGCCGCCGCCCTCGCCGCTCGCGACGAGCACGACCGCGGGCGCGCGGTCTCGCCCCTGGTCCCGGCCGAGGACGCGTGGGTGCTCGACACGACGGACTGGGAGGCGGACGAGGTCGTGGAGGCCGTGGTCGACCGGCTCCATGAGGTCGCGAGGTCCCGAGGCATCGTGACGCCCATCGATGCCATCGTCCGACGCCGCGCGCTCCCACGCGTGGTCGTCGTCGGTCGTCCCAACGTCGGGAAGTCCACGCTCGTCAACCGCGTGCTCGGGGCCCGCATCGCGATCGTCGAGGAGCGACCCGGAGTCACGCGGGACCGGGTCGAGCACGAGGCGGAGTGGGCGGGCCGCGACTTCGTCGTCGTCGACACCGGGGGATGGGAGCACGAGGCGCGGGGGATGGGTGCCCGCATCGCCGAGCAGGCCATGGCCGCCGTGGAGGACGCCGATCTCGTGCTCTTCGTCGTCGACGCGGCGGTCGGGGTCCTCGACGACGATGAGCGTTACGCCCGCCTGCTCCGGCGCTCCGGTGTCCCGGTCCTCCTCGTCGCCAACAAGGTCGACGGACCGAGCCGCGAGGTGGACCTGCCCGACCTGCTCGGCCTCGGACTCGGTGAGCCGGTGCCGGTGTCCGCGCGCCATGGTCGTGGGTCGGGGGACCTGCTCGACGCCGTCGTCCAGCGTCTGCCGCATCGTCGCCTCCCGCCGGGTGACGCGCCCGTCGTGCCCCGGGTCGCGATCGTCGGACGGCCCAACGTGGGGAAGTCATCGCTGTTCAACCGGATCCTCGGCGAGGAGCGCTCGATCGTCGACGCCGTCGCGCACACGACGCGCGATCCCGTCGATACCCTGATCGATCTCGGAGGCCGGACCTGGTGCTTCGTCGACACGGCGGGTCTGCGCCGCCGCTATCGGAGCGGCGAACCGACCGAGCTCTACGCGGTCGACCGAACGCGCGAGGTCATCGAGTCGGCGGACCTCGTCCTCTTCGTCCTCGATGCTTCGGTGCCGATCGGCGATCAGGACCAGCGGCTCGCGGCGCTGCTTCGGGACGCCGGTCGTGGGGTCGTGCTGGTGTGCAACAAGTGGGACCTCGTCGATGAGGAGGCGCGCCGCGTCCTCGAGGACGGGCTCGAGCGCGAGCTCGGGTTCGCGACCTGGGCGCCACGTGTGAACGTCAGCGCCGGCACTGGACGAGGGGTCCGACGCATCGCGCCACTGCTCGAGCGCGTCTGGGCGGACTTCACCCGTCGGATCCCGACGGCGGAGCTCAACCGCCTGATGGAACGCGCGACGGCCGAACATCCGCCACCGCGGGTCGGCTCACGCCAGGCTCGCGTCCGGTATGCCATCCAGCCGGAGACTGCACCCCCTCGCTTCGTGCTGTTCACCAACGCTGCGCTGCCCGACCCCTACCTCCGCTACCTCGAGCGTCGGCTGCGGGAGGCCCACGGCTTCGTCGGCGTCCCGATCGCGGTCGAGGTCCGTGGGCGCGAGACCCGCGGTCCGGCGCGGAGGCAGGGTCGGGGCCCCCGCCGAGGGCGAGGGCGCGGATGAGTCGGACGAACGGGTAGGGTTGGGGTCCCTGACGGACCACGTCGGGTTCCGGGCTGTGGCGCAGTCAGGTAGCGCACTCGTCTGGGGGACGAGGGGTCGCCGGTTCAAGTCCGGCCAGCCCGACGTCAGACCGTCGTCCGTATCCCGGCTGCGGTGCTCGGCGGCACGATCGTCGTCAGTGCGCGACGTGCACGGTCGGGCCATCGTCGCAGTCGGCGTCGTGGAGGTCCGAGGGCACGCGCATGCGCATCTTCGACGTCGGTGCCCCCGAGGGCGAGCAGGTCGTTGGGGACCGGTACCTGACCGTCCCCAACCTCCTGACCGTCGCGCGTCTGGCGTCGCTCCCGCTGGTCTGGTCGGACCTCGTGTCCGGCCGCCTTCTGCGAGCGACGATCGTCGTGGCCGTCGTCGGGCTCACCGACTGGTTCGACGGCTACCTCGCGCGCCGTCTGGACCAGATCACCCGCCTCGGCAAACTGCTCGATCCGATCGGCGACCGCGCGCTCCTCGCCGTCGTCGGGATCGGATCGGTCGTCGCCGGGGTCCTTCCGGGTTGGGCGGTCCTGGTCCTGCTGGTGCGGGAGGTGCTGGTCGCGCTCCCGGGCCTCGTCCTGCTCGCTCGGGGCCGCGCGCTCCCCGAGACGTCACGACTCGGCAAGGCATCGACGATGGGCATCATGATCGCGCTCCCGCTGTTCCTCCTCGCCAGCGCCACCGAGGGGTCCTGGCCGGGCGGAGGGAGCGCCGGGGTCGTCCGGACCGCCGCCTGGGTCATCCTCCTGCCCAACCTCGCACTCGCCTACGCTGCCGCGGTCGGGTACGCGCTCCGGATGCGGGGCAGTGGGGCCCGCGGTTGAGGCGAGGTCCCGGGTTCGGTCGCCGCCGCGGCGGCCGGTGAGAGGGGAGTGGACGGTGGCGCAGGAGGTCCCGGAGGGGCTCCGGTTCTCGGCGGAGCATGAGTGGGTGCGCGTGGAGGGCGACGTGGTCGTCGTCGGCATCACGGCGCATGCGGCCGAGCAGCTCGGTGATGTCGTCTTCGTCGACCTGCCGCCCGTCAATGCGCTGCTGGAGGCGGGCAGGGCCTTCGGCGAGATCGAGTCGACCAAGTCGGTGTCGGACCTCTACGCGCCGGTGTCCGGACGCGTCGTGGCGCGCAACGACGCCCTGGACACGGCTCCCGAGACCGTCAACCGGGATCCCTACGGCGAGGGCTGGATGCTCCGGGTCGCGGTGTCGGGGGGCGAGGTCGGGGACGGTCTCATGGACGCGCCGGCGTATCGGGCCCTGCTCGGCTCCTGAGGGCCGGGCGCCGTCCAGCGCGAGCCGCCTCGGCCGCCCCGATCGCGTCGGACGTGGTCCGCTCCGGCCGCCGCAGGCGCTGGAGCGCTGGTCTAGGCTCGGGGCCGGTGCGCTCACGTGGCCGTGCGCAGGGAGGCCGGGATGGACTGTCCCCGATGCGCCGGTGCGCTGCCCCCGGGGGCGTCGTTCTGCCCGTCGTGCGGGGCGTCCGTCGACGTCGGTGAGCCGGACTCGACGACCGCGGCGCTCGAGCTCGGGGCGCTCGACCCGACGCACGACGCCTCCACCGTGGGTGCGGTTCCGGCGGGTTCCGCGCTGCTCATCGTCGTCCGCGGTCCCGGCGCCGGCTCGCGCTACCTGCTCGATCGGGAGGACACGACCATCGGACGCCACCCGGAGGCGCACGTCTTCCTCGATGACGTGACGGTCTCGCGTCGACACGCGCGGGTGCTGCGGAGCGGGGACGGATTCGTCCTCGAGGACCTCGGGAGCCTCAACGGCACCTACGTCGCGGGCGCGAGGGTCGACGGACGGCGCCTCGAGTCCGGGGACGAGCTCCAGGTCGGCCGATTCAAGCTCTTGTTCCTGCTCGGGCCCGCCCGATGAGCGGTCACACGATCGGGGAGGTGCTCAACCGCCTCAAGGAGGAGTTCGAGGACGTCACGATCTCCAAGATCCGCTTCCTCGAGTCCGAGGGCCTCATCGCGCCGGAGCGTTCGGAGTCGGGCTACCGACAGTTCTCCGATGTGGATGTGGCACGACTGCGTCACGTCCTTCGTGCCCAGCGCGACCGGTACCTCCCCCTCAAGGTCATCCGCG
This sequence comes from Actinomycetota bacterium, assembly GCA_041163825.1. Classification (GTDB taxonomy): domain Bacteria; phylum Actinomycetota; class Nitriliruptoria; order Nitriliruptorales; family Nitriliruptoraceae; genus JBEAQO01. Next base: position 3,761 of record JBEAQO010000114.1, read on the forward strand.
AGGAGCTCGCACGCCTCGACGCCGGCCTTCCCGTCGAGGGGCTCGAGCACGACGACGCGGGCGCCACCGGGTCCACGCCGGGGACCGATGCGAAGGGGTCCGGGTCCGGCGTCGGTGGACTCTCCGACGTCGCGCTGGACCTGCAGGAGCTCGCCCATGCATCGGGCCTGCGGCTCGAACTGGCCAACCTGCTGGTGCGTGCCGGCGTCCTTCGCGCCGCGACCACCTACGACGGCGACGATCTGGCCGTCGCGAAGGTCGCCGCGGAGCTCGTCCGCCGCGGACTCGAGCCGAGGCACCTGCGTGGGTACCGACTCGCTGCGGATCGCGAGGAGGGCCTCATCACGCAGCTCGTTGGCCCGCTGCTGCGGCAACGCAATCCCGACGCTCGCCGTCAGGCGGAGCGCAAGGCGGAGGAGCTCGCCGAGCTCGGTGCCCGTCTGCACCATCTCCTCCTCCAGGAACGTCTGCGGGCGACCCTGCGCTCGTGATCCGTGGGTCCGCCGCGCGGGCGCGTGCACGGGCGGCGCTCGTGCTCACGGTCCTCGTCGTCGCCGCGCTCGCGGGGCCCCGGCCGGCCGCTGCCGAGCTCGAGGCCCCGGACCGCTCCGACGTCGCGGTGCTCCCGGCGGCGGGACTGGTCCCGACTGGCATCGATGCGACCAACTTCGTGCTCGTCGATGTCCCCTCGGGTCAGGTCCTGCTGGCGCGCGCCGAGGACGAGCGGCGTCCGGTCGCGTCGACGATCAAGGTCCTGACGGCCCTCACGGCCATCGAACGGCTCGACGCGCGATCGACGATCACCGTCGGCGACGAGGTCCTCGGCGTCGGGGGCTCGGAGGTCGGTCTCGCGCCGGGCGCCACGTGGAGCGTCGAGGACCTGCTCGAGGCCCTCCTCGTGCGGTCGGGCAACGAGGCCGCCGAGGCGATGGCGGTGGCGGCGAGCGGCGATCGCGCACGGTTCGTCGATGCCATGCGCGAGGATGCGGCCACCCTCGGGCTCGAGGGCGCGACCATCACCGAGCCGTCCGGCCTCGAGGACGGCAACCTCCTCAGTGCGATGGACCTCTCGGTCCTCGGACGGTCGGCGCTCGCCCATCCGGTGCTCGCGCCGATCATCGGGCGGCCCCGTGTGGAGCTCCCCGGGCTCGGATCGGTGGAGAACCGCAACCTCCTCGTCGGCTCCTATCCCGGCGCGAGCGGCGTCAAGACCGGCTTCACGTCGGCGGCCGGCAACGTGATCATCGCGTCGGCGAGTCGCGAGGGGCGCGAACTGCTCGTCGTCCTGCTGGGGAGCGGGCCCGATCCGGCCCGCTTCCGTGACGCGGCACGACTCCTCGACGTGGGCTTCGAGGCCTTCGAGGAGGTCTCCCCGCTGGTCGCCTACGAGCTGGCCTCGGGCGCGGGATGGTGGTCGACGGAACCCGTCGGGCGATCCAGCCTGCTCGTCCCGATCGGTGCCGAGGTGGGGGTCGAGGTCGAGCCGCCGTCGCTCATCGTCGGGGGGACCACGCGCGCCCATGTGATCGTCGACGCCCAGGAGGCGGTCGAGCTCCGGCTGTCGATGCGGGCTCCTGGCATCCGTGGGGATCGGCAGGGGGCGTCCGCGTCGGCGCGCCTGGCTGCGGGGGTCGCTGACGGCGTCTTCGCCGGGCTCCGGGCGGCGGTCGCGGTGGATGGCCTGGGGTAGCCTCGCTCGGTCAGGAG
>JBEAQO010000115.1:0-5651 GCA_041163825.1 Actinomycetota bacterium
GCAACGCGACCGACTTCCTCCACGCGCACCGGGAGGGGCGGGTCGACGGGGTCGCGACCCCGCTCCACGTCGGTCGGACGCAGCAGCTGTGGCAGGTCGTCCTCACGCGCAGCGAGGACGAGCGGGTCCTGGCTCGGGGGCAGGTCCGGCTGGCGCACGTCGAAGTGGACCGTCTCGGGCGTTGAGCGGCTCGAGCAGCGGGCGCGGCGGCGCTCGCATGGCGCCGGCAGCGGTGGGTGGAGGCGGACGATGCGGATGCACGACGAGGTGACGAGCCTGATCGGCGAGCTCGAGCGCATCGTCGAGCGTGCGAGCGTGCACCTCGCGAGCTCGAGCGTCGTCGACGGCACCGTCGATCCGGCCCGGCTCGACGACGACCAGGTGCGCGCCTACGACCTCGCGGTCGTGGCGTCGGGGGTCGCTGCCGCCGCCGCGCTGGCCGCGCAGGGGGGCGACGACGTCGCGCGCCTCGCGCTCGTCTTCGCCGCCGAGGTCGCCGCGGACCTCACGGCTCGGGCGGCCGGACGTCACGACGCCTGGGGCCTCGATGCCTCCGTGCTCGGCACCCTCGAGGAGGGCATCGCCGCGGGTCGCGCATCGGCGCTCATCGATGCGGTCGCCGAGGAGGTCCTCGCCACGTCGGAGGCGGGCCCGCGGCACCTCTCCTTCGAGCTCGAGCTCGTGCGCTCGACCTTCCGTCGGTTCTCGGACGAGCGCGTCGCTCCGATCGCGGAGCACGTCCATCGCTCCGACGAGGACCTGCCGGAGGACATCATCACGGGGCTCGCTGAGCTCGGCTGCTTCGCGCTCTCGATCCCGGAGGAGCATGGCGGGCTCGCGACCGGTGGCGACGACGAGCTCGTCAGCATGGTGGTCGTGACCGAGGAGCTCTCGCGTGGGTCACTCGGGGTCGCGGGATCACTCATCACGCGCCCCGAGATCATCGGCACCGCGATCCTCGGTGGAGGCACCGATGCGCAGCGCTCCAGCTGGCTCCCGCGGATCGCGTCGGGGGAGGCGATGTGCGCGGTCGCGGTCACCGAGCCCGATGCCGGGTCCGACGTCGGAGCCGTCCGCATGGGCGCACGCCGTGATGGCGACGGCTGGGTCCTCGACGGGGTGAAGACCTGGTGCACCTTCGCCGGTCGAGCCGACCTGCTGCTGGTGCTCGCCCGTACCGACGAGGACCGCTCGATCGGGCATCGTGGCCTGAGCCTGTTCGTCGTGGAGAAGCCCCGGCGATCGGGACATGCCTTCGAGGTCGTGCAGGAGGGCGGGGGCCGCATCGAGGCGCGCGCCATCGCCACGCTCGGCTACCGCGGCATGCATTCCTTCGAGGTCGCGTTCCACGGATGGCGGGTACCGGGTGACGCCCTCATCGGTGGCGACGAGGGGCTCGGTCGTGGCTTCTACCTCCAGATGCGAGCGTTCGCGAACGCGCGTCTCCAGACCGCGGCTCGGGCGCAGGGCGTCATGCAGGCCGCGCTCGAGGCCGCCGTCTCGCACGCCCGAACCCGACGTGCCTTCGGTCGGTCGCTCGCCGAGTTCGGCCTCCCGCGCGAGCGCATCGCGCGCATGGCGGCCACGCTCGCCGCCTGTCGCGCGCTCTCGCTCGAGGTCGCGCGCCAGCTCGCGCGCGGGGGACCGGAGGCGCAGCTCACCGCGAGCCAGGTCAAGCAGCTCGCGTGTCGCTCCGCGGAGTGGGTCACTCGGGAGGCTCAGCAGCTCCATGGGGGCTACGGCTACGCCGAGGAGTACGCGGTCTCCCGCCTCTTCGTCGACGCGCGCGTCCTGTCGATCTTCGAGGGCGCGGACGAGGTGCTCGCGATCCGTGTCATCGCGCGAGGGCTCGTCGCGAGCGTCGCGGCGCGCCGAACCGCCTCCGGCGCGGTTCGACCGCCGGCAGCGGTCGGGTAGCCTCGCCCCCGAGCAACGGCGCTCCCGACCGGGGGGCGCCGTTCGTGCGTCCGGGGGTCGACGACCGAGGGCGCCACGGCTCCGTGCGTGACGCGCGACGCTGCGACGAGGGATGGACGCGAGCATGCACCCGGACCATCGACCGAGCCGCGGGTGGATCCCCGACGAGCGCGATGCCTGCGGCATCGGGTTCGTCGCGCACGTCGACGGGGTCGCACGTCGCGCGATCGTCGAACTCGCTCTCGACGGTCTCTGCGGGGTCCGCCACCGCGGGGCGCTGTCGGCCGACGCGGCATCGGGCGATGGTGCGGGGCTGCTCACCCAGGTGCCCCATGCGCTCGTGCGTTCCTGGGCCGCCGAAGCGGGCGCCGAAGCGGGTGCGGCCGAACCGGGGCTCGCCTTCCTGTTCCTCGACGGCCGTACGGGTCCGGAGGGGGAGCGGGCACGCGCGAGCGCGCGCGCGGAACTCGAGGGCGCGTGCGAGCGCGAGGGTGTGCGCCTGCTCGCGTGGCGCGACGTCCCCCATGAGCCCGGGGCCATCGGTTCGCTCGCCCGCGATCGCCAGCCGGCGCTGGTCCAGGCCATCCTCGAGCGGCCGAGCGGACTCGATGACGTCGCTGCCGAACGCCTCGCCCACCGCATCCGTCGGCGGGCACGCAGGGCGTGCGAGGACGCAGGGGTGCGGTTCTACGCGGCGAGCTGCTCGTACCTGACGGTCACGTACAAGGCGATGGCCGACGCCGGTCGCCTCGCGAGCTTCTACCCCGACCTCGAGGACGAGCGCTTCGTGTCGGCCTTCGCGATCCTGCACTCGCGGTTCTCGACCAACACCGAACCCTCGTGGGAGCGTGCCCAGCCGTTCCGGATGCTGTGCCACAACGGCGAGATCAACACCATCGACGGCAACGTGAACCTGATGCGCGCGCGGGAGCAGCAGTTCCTCCCCGGCGCGCTCGCGCTCGATGGGGAGGACTGGATCGAGCCCGAGATCCTCCTCCCGGTCATCGAGGCCGACCAGTCGGACTCCGCGAAGCTCGACGCCGCCCTCGAGCTGCTGGTGCGGGGCGGTCGTGGCCTCCTCCATGCGCAGGCGATGCTGGTGCCGCAGGTGTGGGAGGGCTCGCGCGCGCTCGAGTCGGACGTTCACGACTTCTACCGCTACCACGCCGGGCTGATCGAGCCGTGGGACGGTCCGGCGGGGCTCATCGTGACGGACGGACGGCGGGTGGTCGCTTCCCTCGACCGCAACGGGCTGCGCCCGCTCCGGTACCAGGTCCGTGACGACGGGGTGGTCGTCGCCTCGTCGGAGTCGGGGGCGGTCCCGGCACGACGCATCGACGGCGAGGATCGTCCGTTGTCGATCCGACGTGCGCGGCTCGGCCCCGGGCAGATGCTGTGCGTCGATCCCGATGCCGGGGGGCTCCTCGAGGATCGTGCGATCAAGCGCTCGCTCGCCGCTCGAGTGCCCTACTCGGCCTGGCTCGAGGAGGGCATCGTGCGCTGGGGCGCCGGTCGGCCGGTCGAGGCGGTGCCGGACGACCTCGCGCGTCGGCAGCTCGCCTACGGCTTCACGAAGGAGGAGGTCACCTCCATCCTCCGGCCGATGGCGACCCAGGGCAAGGAGACCACCTCGTCGATGGGGGACGACACCCCGATCGAGGTGCTCTCGCTGGTGACGCGGCCGATCTCGCACCTGCTCAAGCAGCGGTTCGCCCAGGTCACGAACCCGCCGATCGACCACTACCGGGAGCGCGAGGTCACGAGCCTGCGCACGCTGCTCGGGCCGCGTGCACCGCTGCTGCGCGAGGGTCCGGACGCCGCGCGGCTCGTCGAGCTCGACTCGTTCGTGCTCTTCCCCGACGGGCTCCGCCGCCTGGTGCTCGACGCTCCGCTGCCCTTCCGGGTGCAGGCCCTCGACGCGACGTTCGCCGTCGCCGATGGCCCCGACGGGCTCGTCGACGCACTGGAGCGCCTCGGTGACGAGGCGCTCGAGCACGTCCGAGCGGGCACGGGCATCGTCGTCGTCTCCGATGTCGGTGCCGACGAGGAGCGCTGCCGCATCCCGATCCTCCTCGCGGTCGGGGCCGTGCATCAGCGCCTGATCCGGTCCGGGCTGCGCACCCTGACCTCGATCGTCGCGGAGACCGACGAAGCGCGAGAGACCCACGATGCGGCGACGCTGCTGGGGGCGGGTGCGGACGCGATCGTCCCCCGGCTCGTCCTCCAGACGATCGCCGCGCTCGCCGATGAGGGTCGGATCGGCGGCGACAACCCCACCGCGGCGGTCGCCCAGGAGCGCTACCGGGCCGCGCTCGAGGATGGCGTCCTCAAGATCATGTCCAAGATGGGCATCTCGGTGCTCGACAGCTATCGGGGTGCGCAGATCTTCGAGGCATTGGGGCTCGGTGCCGAGGTCGTGGAACGCTGCCTCGACGGCACCCCGTCCGTGCTCGGAGGCATCGGGTTCACCGAGATCGCCCGCGACCTGCTCGATCAGCACGCGGTCGCGTTCGGTCCGAGCGCCCCGACGCTGCCGAGCCCGGGGATCATCAAGTGGCGCAAGGGGGGCGAGTACCACGACATGAACAAGCCCGTCATCGAGGCCCTCCACGACGCGCTCGGGCTCGGCGCTGACGCCGCGACCGCGCCCCTGGTCCTCGACGGCTTCGGGGGCGAGGACGTCGATGGGCGGACGGCGGCCCTGCTGCGCACCGCCGCGGCGGAGGGCCGGGACGACCTCTACCGGGTCTTCCGGGATCGGGTGCAGTCGCGGCCGCCCGTGTTCCCGCGCGACCTGATCGAACCGGTCGCCGCCGGCCCCGCGATCGCCCTCGAGGACGTGGAACCGGTCTCGGCGATCCTGCGTCGGTTCTCGACGGGGGCGATGTCGCACGGTGCGCTCTCCGCGGAGGCGCACGAGACGCTCGCCGCCGCGATGAACCTGGTCGGGGGGCGGGCCAACTCCGGCGAGGGTGGCGAGGACCCGCGTCGCTTCCGCACGCGCGGGACCGACTCGGACGTCGACTGCCGCATCAAGCAGGTCGCGTCCGGACGCTTCGGGGTGACCCCCGAGTACCTGGCCAACGCGGAGGTGCTGCAGATCAAGATGGCGCAGGGCTCCAAGCCCGGCGAGGGCGGGCAGATCCCGGGTCACAAGGTGACCGACGAGATCGCCCGGCTGCGTCACACCACGCCCGGGGTCACCCTCATCAGTCCGCCGCCGCACCACGACATCTACTCCATCGAGGACCTCGCGCAGCTGATCCATGACCTCAAGCAGGTCAACCCGGTCGCGCTCGTCGACGTCAAGCTCGTCGCCGAGTCGGGCATCGGCACCATCGCGACGGGCGTGGCGAAGGCGCTCGCGGACTCGATCCACGTGTCCGGCAACGACGGTGGCACGGGTGCGTCGCCGCTCTCCTCGATCCAGCACGCCGGCATGCCATGGGAGCTCGGGCTCGCCGAGGTGCAGCGATCGCTTCGCGGGACGGGCCTGCGCGGGCGCGTCCGGGTGCGCATCGACGGGGGCATCAAGACCGGCCGCGACGTCCTCGTCGCCATGCTGCTCGGCGCCGACGAGGTCGCCTTCGGCACGGCGGCCCTCTTCGCGGAAGGCTGCATCATGGCCCGTGCGTGCCATCGCGACACCTGCCCGGTGGGCATCGCGACCCAGCGGGAGGAGCTGCGCGAGCGCTTCGCTGGGACACCGGAGATGGTCGCCGCGTACCTGACCC
>JBEAQO010000116.1:0-5750 GCA_041163825.1 Actinomycetota bacterium
GCAGCGACGCGTCCGCGAGCACGACGACCAGGACGTCGTAGCGGTCCACCTGCCCCGTCTCGACGAGCAGCGGATGGTCGACGACGACGATCGCCTGCTCGGCGCCGGGACGCCGGGCCAGACGTCCGAGCCGCTCGGCGATGGCATCGGCGATGAGCGGGTGCGTGAGGGCCTCGAGGCGCCGCCGCCGTTCGGGATCGGCGAACACGATGGCAGCGAGGCGGGCGCGGTCTAGCACGCCATCGGGGCCCGCGAGGTCCTCGCCGAACGCATCGAGGACCGTCGCGAGCGCCGCACCACCGGGAGCGAGCAGCCCGCGGGCGATCTCGTCCGCGTCGATGACGTCACAGCCGTGCGATGCGAGCAGGGCCGCGACCGTGGACTTGCCGCTCCCGATGCCGCCGGTCAGACCGACCAGCAGCACGGACTCAGGCCTCGTCGTCCGCGGCCGGGGCCGCTTCGGTCGGCTCGGCGGCGGCGACCTCCTCCGTCGCCGGCGATCGGGCGATCCCGGCCTCCGCGAGCGCCGCGGCCATCGCTCCGCTCACCGGGGTGTCGCCACCCGACGAGTAGGCCGCCTCGACGGGTGCCTCCTCGATCGGCGCCGTGGCCCCCGGGACGTAGTCCGGGGAGGCCTGCTTGAGCGAGAGGCTGATGCGCCGACGGACCGAGTCGATGTCGATGACCTTGACCTCGATGCGATCGCCGACGTTGACGACGGACTCGGGCACCTCCACGTGCTCGGCGGAGAGCTCCGAGATGTGCACCAGACCCTCGATGCCGTCGGCCACCTTGACGAAGGCGCCGAAGGGCACGAGCTTCGTGACCTCACCGGGCACGACGTCCCCGAGCGCGTGCGCGCGCTCGAAGAGCTGCCACGGGTCCTCCTGCGTCTTCTTGAGGGAGAGGCTCACCCGCTCACGCTGGAGGTCGACGTCGAGCACCTCGACCTCGACCTGGTCGCCGACCTCGACGACCTCCGAGGGGTGGTCGATGTGCTTCCAGGACAGCTCGGAGACGTGCACGAGGCCATCGACGCCACCGAGATCGACGAAGGCACCGAAGTTGACGATCGACGAGACGACCCCAGCACGGACCTGGCCGGGCTTGAGCGAGTTGAGGAAGTCGCTGCGGAACTCGCTCTGGGTCTCCTCGAGGAACTTGCGGCGCGAGAGGACGACGTTGTTGCGGTTGCGATCGAGCTCGATGATCTTGCACTCGATCGTCTCGCCGACGAAGGGCGCGAGGTCACGTACGCGGCGCATGTCGACGAGCGAGGCCGGCAGGAAGCCACGCAGGCCGATGTCGAGGATGAGGCCACCCTTGACGACCTCGATGACCACACCCTGGACCGTGCGGTCCTCGGCGTAGATGCGCTCGATCGTCCCCCACGCGGCCTCGTACTGGGCACGCTTCTTGGAGAGCACGAGCCTGCCCTGCTCGTCCTCCTTGTTCATGACCAGTGCTTGGACGAGGTCACCGACCTGCACGATCGTCGATGGGTCGACGTCCGCCTTGATCGAGAGCTCCCGCACCGGGATGACGCCCTCGGACTTCCACCCGATGTCGAGCAGGACCTCGTCGGGGTCGACCTTGACGACGACGCCCTCGATGACCTTGCCCTCCTCCATGGCACCGACCGAGTCCTCGAGCGCCGCCTCGAACTCGGCGTCGGTGAGGTCGTTGTCGACGATCGCGTCGCCGCTGGCGGTCAGGGTGCCGCCGGGGTCCTGCAGGACGACGGAGGCGGTGGACGAGGAGGTGGACGGGGTCTCGGACATGGGAAGGGGTCTCGGACATCGGATCGCGGGACCGCGGACGGCCCCTGGGCTGGGTCGGGGGTGTGCGGACGCCGCGATGGCGACGCCGCGATCGTGGAGCCTAGCCGACCACGCCGGACCCTGTCCGGGGCCGGCGGACCGGCGGCTCGCTCGGACCGGCACACGGGGCCCGCTACCGTCCCCCGGGCGCCTCGAGAGCCCCCAGCCGGGCGACGAGGCGCCTTGGCGGAGGGTCCGAGGATGCGCTGGCCCGGTCGACGGCGTCGTGCGCCCCTGCGTCTCGAACCGCTCGCCGATGGGGTCCCGCGGCGGGGCCTGTTCGCCGAACCGCTGCGCATCGAGCTGCTCGACCACGAGCGGACCGAGTCCGAGGGCGACGGGATCGTGCTCACCCTCGTGGTCGGATTGCGGGACGCGGAGGGCCGACGCGTCCCCGACATCGCGATCGAGGCGGTGGTCACGACGCCCGAGCGTCGGGCGACCGCCGTCGGCACCACCGACCTGATGGGACGTCTGCGAGTGCGGACCCGGGGCCCGGCCGGTCGCTACCGCCTCGAGGTCACCGACGTCGCCGCGGGCGGCCTCGCGTGGGACCCCTCCGCCGGCCCGAGGGAGCTCGAGCTCGACGTGACCGGCACCGGTGCCACCCCGGCGGACCACACACGCTGAACGGCGCTCGGCTCAGTGCTTCTGGGCGTCGTACCAGGTCACCCCGAAGGCCGTGTCGACCTCGAGCGGCACCGAGAGCTCGAGCACGCCGCTCAGCGCCCGCTCCGTGACCTCCCGCGCCGCCTCCTCCTCCCCCGCGACCACCTCGAGGATGACCTCGTCGTGCACCTGCAGGAGCTGCCGGGACGCGAGCCCCGCCCGAGCGAGCGCGCGGTCGAGCTCGACCATCGCGAGCTTGATGATGTCGGCCGCCGTGCCCTGGATCGGCGCGTTCATCGCCATCCGCTCCGCCATCTGCCGACGGGTCCGATCCGAAGCGGTGAGGTCCGGCAGATAGCGGCGCCGCCCGAGGAGCGTGGTCGTGAAGCCGTCCCGCGTCGCCGCGGCGACCGCCTCGTCGAGGAAGCCCCTGACCCCCGGGAAGCGCGAGAAGTAGGCGTCGACGATCGTCTGGGCCTCGTCGTTGCCGATGCCGAGCTGGCGCGCGAGCCCGAAGGCCGTCAGGCCGTAGGCGAGCCCGTAGTTCACGGCCTTCGCGCGATCGCGCAGGGTCGCATCGACGTCCTCGACCGGGGTCGAGAAGACCCGAGCCGCGGTGGTCACGTGGATGTCCTCGCCCTCCGCGAACGCCGAGCGCAGGCCCTCGTCCCCGGAGAGGTGCGCGAGCAGCCGCAGCTCGATCTGCGAGTAGTCGGCGACGAGGAGCGTCGCGTAGCCCTCGCCCGCGACGAAGGCGCGCCGGATGGCACGTCCCTCCTCGCCGCGGACCGGGACGTTCTGCAGGTTCGGGTTGGACGAGGACAGTCGCCCGGTGGCCGCGGTCGTCTGCGAGAGGGTCGTGTGCACACGACCGGTGCGCGCGTCGACCAACGGTGGGAGCGCGTCGACGTAGGTCGTCAGCAGCTTGCTGAGCTCGCGCCAGTCGAGGATCGCCCCGGCGATCGGATGGTGCGCGACGAGCTCGGAGAGGGCGCTGGCATCGGTGGAGAACCCGGTCTTGATGCGTCGCGTCGGCGGGAGCCCGAGCTCCTCGAAGAGGACCTGCTGGAGCTGGGGGTTGGAGGCGACGTTGAACGGGTGCCCGGCGTGGTCGTGGATCTCGCGCTCGAGCTCGGCCAGGCGCGAGGTGAAGCGTCCACGGAGCTCCGAGAGCACCGCGAGATCGACGGCGATGCCGACCCGCTCGAGGCGCGCGAGCACCGGAGCCAGAGGGAGCTCCACCCGGGCGAGGAGCTCCGCCTGACCGCGTGCCTCCAGATCGGCCAGGAGGCCCGGCGCGAGCCCGACCAGCGCCGACGCCGCGGCCGCCGCGCGCGGACCGGCCTCGTCGAGTCCGCCCAGGCTCGGCTGCGCACCGACCGCCTCGCCGTCGAGCTCGACGCCGAGGCGTTCTCGGGCGAGCGCGGCGAGCTCGAAGCCCCGACGCTCCGGCTCGAGCAGGTAGGCGGCGAGCTCGCTGTCCATCGTCAGTCCGGCCACGCCCCAGCCGCGCGACATCGCCGCGTGCTCGAGCCGCTTCGCGTCGTGCGTGACCTTCGCCGAGGCCTCGTCCGCGAGCCAGCGGGCGAGCGCGCGACCGTCCGGGCCATCCAGCCGGCCCGCCTCCACGACAACGGCCGCGTCGCCGGGCCGAGCAAGCCCCAGCGCCTCGAGCCGGACGTCGGGCGGCCGTCCGCTGGTCACGGCGATCACCGCCACGGGACCCGCGTCGGCCACGAGCCAGTCGGCGAGGCCACCTTCGGCCAGCTCAGCGACCTCGGTCGGGACCGCGGCCCTCGGTTCGGCGCGAGCGGCACGCGCTGCCGCCCCGAAGCGCTCCAGCAGGGAGCGGAACTCGAGCGTGCTGAACAGCCGGACCAGCTCGTCGGCGTCCGCCTCCCGCCGAGCGAGGTCCCCGGTCGTGACCCCGACCTCGACGTCGCGCCGCAGCGTCATCAGCCGGCGGTTGAGCTCGACCTGCTCGCGATGCTCGGCGAGCATCGCAGGGACGCGCTTGCCGGGGACCTCGTCCAGGCGCGCGTACACCCCATCGAGCCCCTCGAGCTGCGTCAGGAGCTTCGCGGCCGTCTTGTCCCCGACCCCCGGCACCCCGGGGAGGTTGTCCGAGCTGTCGCCGCGGAGCGCAGCCAGCTCGACGTAGCGCGAGGGCGGAACGCCGAAGCGCGCCAGGACCGCCTCGGGCGTCATCTCCGCGAGGTCGCTCATGCCCTTGAGGGTGTAGAGCACGAGGACGTCGTCGGAGACGAGCTGCATCGCGTCGCGGTCCCCGGTGACGATGCGCACGCGGTAGCCGTCGGCCACGGCGTTGGTGGCCACCGTGGCGATGACGTCATCGGCCTCGACGCCGGGGACCTCGAGGATCGGGACGGCCAGCGCTCGGAGCACCTCGCGGATCAGGTCGACCTGCGGACCGAACTCCTCGGGTGGGGCCTCGCGCTGGGCCTTGTAGAGCGGGAACGCCGCGGTGCGATCGACATCGCGGCCGACGTCGAAGGCGACCGCGACCGCGTCCGGATCCCGCTCGTCGAGGACCCGCAGCAGCATCGAGGTGAAGCCGTAGACGGCGTTGGTCAGCTGCCCCGTGGAGGTCCGCATCGTGTCGGGCAGCGCATGGAACGCGCGGTACGCGAGGCTGTGGCCATCGAGCAGCAGCAGCGTCGGCTGCGACCCTGCACCCTCGCCCACGACGACCTCGCTCGCTGCCCGCTCGCGCTCGGCGGGCCCGACCGCGTACCACGAGCGTAGTGACGGGCGCGACGGCAACGGCCGTGCCGCGGTGCCGGGAGCCCGCGACGCCGGCCGTACCATCGCGCACGACGGGCGCGTCGTCCCGGAGGAGCCTGCTCATGACCCCTGCGCCGATCCTCGAGGTCACGTCCGCCACCTTCGCGACCGAGGTCGTCGAACGCTCCCGTCAAGTACCCGTCCTCGTCGACTTCTGGGCCGCATGGTGCGGACCCTGTCGGACCCTGGGGCCGATGCTCGAGGCCGAGGTCGGAGGGCGGGCGGGATCCGTGGTGCTCGCCAAGGTCGACGTCGATGCCGAGCCCGAGCTCGCCCGCCAGCATCGCGTGCAGGGGATCCCTCGCGTCATCGCCTACCGCGACGGGGCGCCGTTCGACGAGTTCACCGGGGTCGTCCCACCGGAGCGCCTCCGGGCCTTCGTCGACCGGCTCGTACCCAGCGCCGCGGACCGCGCCGTCGCGACGGCGCGCGGGCTCGAGCCGGTGCTCGCCGTCGCCGAACTGGAGGCGGCGCTCGTCGGGGAGCCCACGCACCGTGGCGCCGCGCTCGCGCTCG
>JBEAQO010000117.1:0-3399 GCA_041163825.1 Actinomycetota bacterium
GAGGTGGCGTTGCCCCACGAGACGGCGGCCGCCAAGCCGAGTCCCACGACGACCCCGAGCGCTCCGGCACTCGCTGCGACCCCGAGGGCCGAGAAGATGCCTGCGCCGACCATGGCGCCGAGCCCGACGGTGACCGCGTCGCGTCGGTCGAGCGTTCGCGCCAACCGCTCGGACATCGTCGTCCCTCCCGTCGGAGGTGGTGCGGACACCCCCTCGGCGGGCGAGTCACGGGTCGATGCTACGGTCATTGACCGTCCGGGAGGTCCACGTACGTGTCGAGCGATCCCGGGCGCGGCTTCGTGCACCTGCACGTGCACACCGAGTACTCGATGCTCGACGGGGCCTCGCGGATCCCGGACCTCGTCGCTGCCGTGGAACGTGATGGGCAGCCGGCCGTGGCGATCACCGACCACGGCGTCCTCTTCGGACTCGTCGAGTTCCAGCAGGCGGCGGAACGTGTCGGCGTGGCGCCGATCCTCGGCGCGGAGCTCTACCAGGCGATCGGGTCACGCCACGAGCAGCTCACGGGCGGCGCCGACGGCAGGCAGCGCTACCACCACCTGACCGTGCTCGCGGAGTCGGACGCTGGCTACCGCAACCTCATCGCGCTCTCGACGGCGTCCTACCTCGAGGGCTACTGGTACAAGCCGCGCATCGATCTCGAGCTCCTCGCGCGCCATGGCGAGGGCCTCATCGTCCTCTCGGGCTGCCTGGGCTCGGAGGTCAACCAGCACCTGCTGCGCGACGACCTCGTCGCCGCGCGGCGCACGCTCGCCGACCTCCGGGACATCGTCGGTCCCGAGCGCTGCTTCGTGGAGCTCCAGGACCATGGGCTCGCCGACCAGCGTCGGGTCTGGCCGATGCTCGAGCTGCTCGCCCGGGAGCTCGACCTTCGGACCGTCATCACGAACGACTCGCACTACACGGCAGCGGATGACGCGTCCGCCCACGATGCGTTGCTCTGCGTGCAGACGGGCTCGAAGCTGTCCGATCCCCGCCGGTTCCGATTCGAGTCCGACCAGTTCTGGGTCAAGAGCGCGGCCGAGATGCGCGCGCGGTTCCCCGATCATGGGGACGCCCTCGATGTCACGCTCGACATCGCGGAGCGCTGCAGCGCTCGCATCCGCTTCGATGCCGACCTCCTGCCGCGCTTCCCCGTACCCGACGGGCGCTCCGAGGCGGACCACCTTCGTCGGCTCGTCGACGAGGGCGCGCGACGGCTCTACGGCGATCCCGTGCCGACCGCCGTCGCCCAGCGCATCGACCATGAGCTCGCCGTCATCGAGCAGATGGGCTTCCCGGCCTACTTCCTCATCGTCGCTGACCTCTGCGGTCACGCTCGAGAGGTCGGCATCCGCGTCGGGCCGGGTCGAGGCTCGGCCGGCGGGTCGGTCGTCGCCTACTGCACGGGGATCACGCGCGTCGATCCCATCGAGCACGGTCTCATCTTCGAACGCTTCCTGAACCCGTCGCGGCGCGAGATGCCCGACATCGACATCGACTTCGATGACCGGCGACGCGGGGAGATGATCCGGTACGTCGCCGAGCGCTACGGGAGCGACCGAGTCGCGCAGATCGTCACCTTCGGGACCATCAAGGCCAAGTCCGCCATACGGGACGCTGCTCGTGTCCTCGACGAGCCGTTCAAGGTCGGGGACGACCTCGCGAAGATGATGCCACCGTCGGTGCAGGGCATCGACGCATCGCTCGCCGAGGCGTACGAGAAGTCGACCGAGCTCCGCACGGCCCGCGAGGACCCGACCTATCGCCATGTGCTGGAGACCGCGGAGCGGCTCGAGGGACTCAAGCGGCAGCACGGCATCCACGCTGCCGCGGTCGTGATCGGCGCTCGTCCGCTGACCGAGGACGTGCCGCTGATGCGCACGGAGAACGGCGAGGTCCTCACCCAGTACGACATGGACGCGGCGAAGGCCATCGGCCTGCTGAAGATGGACTTCCTCGGGCTGCGCAACCTGACCGTGCTCTCCGATGCCGAGCGGCACGTGCGGGAGAACCGGGGCATCGAACTCGACCTCGACGATCCCGCCTTCCTGGGCGATATGGACGACCCACGGACCTTCGAGATGCTCTCCACGGGGGAGACGCTCGGGGTGTTCCAGCTGGACTCTGCCGGCATGCAGGCGCTGGTGCGTCGGCTGCGCCCGACCCGCTTCGAGGACATCTCGGCACTACTGGCGCTGTACCGGCCCGGCCCGCTCGGTCAGAACATGCACCTGACCTTCGCGGACCGCAAGAACGGGCTCGAGGCGGTCACGCACGACCATCCGGACCTGGCGGCGATCCTTGGGGAGACCCACGGGGTCATCGTCTATCAGGAGCAGGTCATGCAGATCGCGACGGACCTGTGCGGGTTCAGCATGGCGGAGGCCGATGCCCTGCGCAAGGCCGTCGGGCGCAAGCAGCGCGACCTGATGGAGGCGCAGGAGGACAAGTTCGTCTCCGGCGGGCTCGAGCGCGGCTACGAGCGGCGCTTCCTGCGATCGCTCTGGGGCCTCATCGAGAAGTTCGCCGAGTACGGCTTCAACAAGTCGCACACCGTCGCCTACGGCGTCATCAGCTACCAGACCGCGTGGCTCAAGGCGCACTACCCCGTCGAGTACATGGCGGCGCTCCTGACGAGCGTCCGGAACAACAAGGACTCGAAGCCGCTCTACCTCAACGAGTGTCGTCGGCTCGGCATCCCGGTGCTCCTGCCGGACGTCAACGAGTCGGACGCGGACTTCACGCCGCGGGGCGACGAGATCCGCTTCGGTCTGGCTGCCGTCCGCGGGGTGGGTGAGGGCGTCGTGGAGCGCATCGCGGCAGCACGACGGGAGCACGGTCGCTTCGTCGACTTCGGTGACTTCTGCGCCAAGGTCGATGCCTCGGTCCTCAACAAGACCGTCCTGGAGAACCTCATCCTCGCGGGTGCGTTCACCTCGCTCGGGCATCCGCGCCGTGGCCTGCTGGATGTCCACGACCGCTTCGTCACCGACGCGATCGGTCGGAAGCGGGCGGCCGCCGCCGGCCAGTTCACCCTCTTCGACGAGCAGGGGGGAGGGGACGGAGGCCCAGCGCTCGATGCGGCCGTCGAGGTCCCCGACCGCGAGTACTCGCGCGAGGAGCTGCTGCGTCGTGAGCGCGAGCTCCTCGGGCTCTACGTCTCGGACCACCCATTGCGCGGGGCGTCCCGCGTGCTCGATCCGCTCACGGACGCTGCCTGTGCCTCACTGCCCGATCGGGCAGACGGCGAGGTCGTGACCGTCGGCGGCGTCCTCGGCTCGGTGACGAAGAAGTTCACGCGCAAGGGCGACACCTACGTGACCGCGACGCTCGAGGACCTGACCGGTCAGGTCGAGGCGGTGTTCTGGCCGACGATCTTCCGCACGGCGCATGAGG
>JBEAQO010000118.1:0-6834 GCA_041163825.1 Actinomycetota bacterium
TCGTCGTGGAACGCCTCGGACCAGGTGAACGCGACGTCGAGCGCGACGTGGCGGCCATCGAGGACACGCTGGTCGGCGAGCGTGACGATCGGGACGAGAGGGGCCGCATCGCGCAGCAGCTCGGTCACGAAGTCCGCGAGTCCGCGCTTGGACTCGAAGGTGGTCGAGCGCCCGTCGCGCTCGTCCTCGAGGGTGAGCCTCAGGCCGGGGTTGAGCAGCGCGGTCTCGTGCAGGCGCTCGGCGATGATGTCGTGGTCGAGGACGACCGTCTCGAAGACGTCGGGGTCCGGCCAGAAGCGCACGAGCGTGCCCGTGCCCTTGGTCGACACCTTCTTGCGCGCCAGCGCCGCGGTCCGCTCGCCGCGCTCGAAGGCGATGGTGTGGCGGCCCCCGTCGCGGGTGACCTCGACCTCCGTGCGCCGGGACAGCGCATTGACGACCGAGACGCCGACCCCGTGCAGGCCGCCGGAGACGGCGTAGCTCTGCTGGTCGAACTTGCCGCCGGCGTGCAGGGTCGTCAGCGCGACCTCGACGGCGGGGATGCCCTCGGTCGGGTGGACGTCGACCGGGATGCCGCGCCCGTCGTCGGTGACCTCGCAGCCGCCGTCCTTCGTCAGGCGGACGGTGATGCGCTTCGCGTGGCCCGCGAGGTGCTCGTCGACGGCGTTGTCAACGACCTCCCAGACGAGATGATGGAGACCGCGGAGGTCGGTGGACCCGATGTACATCGCCGGTCGCTTGCGCACGCCCTCGAGGCCCTTGAGGACGCTGATGCTGCCGGCGCGGTACTCGGACACGGACGCTCCCTGCGGTTCGGATGGCTCGGTCGGCTCGGATCGGTCGGATCGTGGCGCGGGCGTCGCCGGGCGCCGACGCGCGCCGCGGACCTCCTTCGACGGTAGGCGACCGGACGCGCTCGGTCGGGCATCCCTGTCCCGGCGCCGGGCACCGACGGACTAGCGTCGTGCGCCCGGAGCGCGTGCATCGAGGCCGCGAGGAGGTGCACGGTGGGCGTGGAGCGCACGGCGATCGAGGGGCTCCTCGTCGTGCGCGCACCGACGCTCGAGGACGATCGCGGGTTCTTCCGCCAGACCTACGTCCGCTCCGAGCTCGAGGCCGTGCTGGGCCGTCCCCTGGAGCTGAGGCAGGCCAACCACTCCCGGTCGCTCGCGCGCGTCCTGCGCGGCTTCCATGCCGAGCCCTGGGACAAGCTCGTCCACGTCGTCCGGGGGACCGCCTTCTGCGCGCTGGCCGACATCCGTCCGGACAGCGCGACCTTCGGTGGGGTCGCGACCTTCACGATCGGGGACCCGCCGGGGGAGCGGGTCCGGCTGTTCGTTCCGAGCGGGGTCGCGAACTCCTTCTACGCCGTGACCGAGTGCGACTACCTCTACGACGTGACCGAGGAGTGGCGTCCGGGCGTCGCCAAGCCCGCCGTCGCCTGGGACGACCCGACGCTCGGGGTCGACTGGCCCGACCCGGACCCGCTGCTCTCGGAGGCCGACCGTTCGAACCCGACGCTCGCCGCGCTCTTCCCGGGCCACCCGCGGCTGGCCTGAGCGGGGACGGGGGCCGCGTCAGGCGTCCTCGTCGGGGTGGGTGGCGTAGTGGGCGGCCAGCTCGTCGGTGTGGGTCCCCTCCCAGAGCGGCGCGCCGGAGCGGTACGCGGCCCGGGCGATGACGTGACCGGCCACCGGCGCGGTGACGAGCTGGGCCAGCGCTGCGAGCCCGAGCACCACGAGCGCACGGGGCGTCGCCAGCACCAGCGCGACCCCGACGATCACGAGCGTCAGCCCGAGTCCGGTCGCCTTCGAGCCCGAGCTCGCACGCGTCAGCACGTCGGGGAAGCGCAGCAGCCCGATCCCGGCCAGCAGGACCAGCGCCGCCCCGAGCAGCAGCAGGACCGCGCCGACGATGTCGAGCGCACCGACCGCGTTCATGAGCCCCGCCTCCCGACGAGGACGCTGAGCGCGACCGTGGCGAGGAAGCCGAGCAGGGTCGCGATGAGCACGAGGTCGACGAACTCCTCGGAGCCGGCCGACAGCGTGAGGATGGCGATCGCCGCGACGGCCCCGCTGAGGGCGACGTCCGCACCCAGGGCACGATCGGCGATGCTCGGACCGCGAACGACCCGGACGAGCGCGAGCAGGAACGCGAGCGCGATCATCGCGAGCGCGACGGTCGTCACGACGGGGATCATGGTCATCGCAGGAACCTCAGGACCTCGTCCTCCATCGCGGTGAGGTCGGCGAGGAAGGCGTCGCGATCGGTCACGTAGAGGCCGTGGACGTGGATGGCGCGGGTGTCCGGTTCGACCTCGAGCGAGGTCGTCCCCGGGGTCAGCGTGATGAAGTTGGCGAGGAAGGTGACCTCGAGGTCGGTCGCGCAGCGGGACGGGAACCGGACGATCCCGGCGGACATCGCGTAGCCGGGGGTGAGCACCTCGGTCGCGACGCGCACGTTGGCGAGCACCAACTGCCACACGAAGTACAGCGCGAAGCGTGGGGACCGGACCAGGCGGACGAGTGCGCGGCGGAGCGCCCGGACGACCCGGACGGCGATGGGGACCGGGGTCGGGGTCATGCGCCGAGCACCGCGGCCACGTAGGCGCTCGGGTCGACGAGCACGCGGGCCGCGTCCGTGGCGAGCCCGACCAGCCAGCCGGCACCCAGTCCGACCGTGACGGTCGCGGCGGCGAAGGCGAGGGACAGCGCGACCATCGCGGGCAGGCCGTGCGGTGCTGGGACGCCCTCGCTCGGCACGTCGGGTCCGGCCTCGCCCCAGAACGCGCCGAGGAGGATCTTGAGCATCGAGAGCAGCGTGAACAGACTGACGACCACGGCGACGGCACCGATGGCGTACGACCCGGCACGGAAGGTCTCGAGCACGACGAGGTACTTCGAGACGAACCCGCTCGACGGGGGCAGTCCCGCGAGGGCGAAGGCGGGCACCACGAAGCCGACCGCGAGCCACGGGTGGACCCGTGCGAGCCCCCCGAGCCGGTCGAGCCGGCCGGTCCCGGTGAGGTGCTCGACCGCCCCGGCGCCGAGGAACAGCGCCGCCTTCACCGCCATGTTGTGGAGCAGGTAGACGAGCCCGGCGGCCGCCGCACCGACCGACCAGAGGCCCAGGGGGACCATGACGTACCCGATCTGGCTGACCATGTGGTAGCTCAGGATGCCTCGGACGTCCTTGCCGCCGAGGCCCCCGAGCACGCCCACGACCATCGTCACACCGGCGACGACGAGCATCAGGGGCGCCCAGGACGGCACATCGGCCAGGACGAGGCTCGTCAGGCGGTAGAGGACGAACACGCCGACCTTGGTCAGCAGCCCCGAGAACAGCGCCGTCACGGCCGGCGAGGCGTGGACGTAGGCGCGCGGGAGCCATCCGTGCAGCGGCACGAGCCCGGCCTTCGTCGCGACCGCGACGAGCACGAGGCTGAGCGCCGCGAGCGCGCCCGGGTCGTCGGCGACGACCTCCGCGAGCCGTCCGAGCGCCACCGTCCCCGTGACGGCGTAGAGCAGACCCACCCCGAGCAGGAACAGGGTCGACGCGAGCAGGTTGACCGCCACGTACACGACCCCGGCGCGCACCTGCTCCGCACCCGCGCGCAGGGTCAGGAGCACGTACGACGCGATCAGGAGGACCTCGAAGGCGACGAAGAGGTTGAAGAGGTCGGCGGTCACCATCGCCAGCGAGACCCCGGCGACGAGCACGAGCGCGAGCGGATGGAGCAGCGGGTGACGGTCCTCCCCCGCGAGGGCAGCGAGGACCAGGGCCGAGGCGGCGAGGACCAGCATCAGGAGCAGCACCATCGCGGCCGCGAGGTCGATGACGACGACGATCGCGAGCCCCGGTGCCCAGTCACCGACCCGCGACGCGAGCACGCTGCCGTCCCGGGTGGCGAGCGCGAGCGCGACCGTGGTCGCCGCGAGCCCAGCGAGCGTGACCGCCGTGATGGTGCGCTGGACGCCGAGATGCCGTCGGGCGAGCACGGCGAGGGCGGCCGCAACGAGCGGTGCGGCCATCAGGAGCACGATGGCGGCGCTCACGTGTCCGCACCCCCGACGTCGTGACCCGACCGGGCATCCTCCTCGACGTCGTCGTCGCCCAGCACGTCGCGCGAGCGGAAGGCGAGCGTGAGCAGGAAGGCCGTCACCCCGAAGGAGATGACGATGGCGGTCAGCGCGAAGGCCTGGGGGAGGGGGTCCGCGGCGTCCGGGCCGGCACCGGCGAAGGGCACGGCTCGGCGTGACGCACCTCCGGCGGCGATCATCAGCGTCGTCGCCGCGTGCCCGAGCAGCGTGAAGCCGAGCGCGATCCGCACGATGCCGCGCTGCAGAACGAGGTAGGTGCCCGCCGCGACCAGCAGGCCCACGACGATCGCGGCCGTCAACGCCGGACCTCCTCGGTCGGCCCGCCGCGCTCGGGGACCGGCGTCGACTCGCGCAGCCCCTGCCCGAGGTGGCGCAGGACGCTGACGACCAGCGCCACGACCACGACGTGGACGCCGATGTCGAACACGAGCGAGCGGGCGACCTCGAGCCCGCCGAGGACGAGCTTGCCCCCGGCGAGGTACGACCCCTCGAGCGCGAGCCCGATGAGGCCCGACCCGGCCGCGATGGCGAGCCCGGCACCGACGAGCGGGACCGTGCGCAGCGCTCGGTGCTGCCAGAGCCCCTCGTGGCCACGGCTCAGGTAGAGCAGGACGACCGCCGCGCCCGAGGCGAGCCCACCGATGAAGCCACCGCCGACACGGTCGTGGCCTCGGACCAGCAGCCAGAGCGATGCCACGACCAGGAGCGGCGCGAGCAGGTCGGTCGTGAAGCGCAGGATGACCGAGTCGATCGCTCCGGCCCCGAGCCAGGTCAGCGAGCGCTCGGCGTCGTCGCGCTCCGGGGCGAGCGCGTCCTCACGTGCCAGGCGCACGAGCGCGAGGATGCCGAGCGCGGCCACGGCGATGACCGAGATCTCCCCGAGCGTGTCGAGGGCGCGGAAGTCGACCAGGATGGTGTTGACGACGTTGCTGCCCCCGGTCGCCGGCTCGGCCTCGGCGAGGAAGCGGTCCGCGACCTCGTGGCGCGGCCTCCGGCCGGTCAGCAGCAGCGTCAGCGCGGTCGCCCCACCACCGGCCGCGAGCGCGGTCATCGCGGCGCCTGCCCGGCGCAGGCGCCCCCCGCGGCCGAAGTCCTCGGGGAGCCGGCGGAACACCAGCACGACCAGCCCGACCGTGAGCGTCTCGACGAGGAGCTGGGTCAGCGCGAGGTCCGGTGCGCCGTGGAGCACGAACCAGACCGCGACGAGGAACCCCGTGAGCCCGAGCGCCCCGACGGCACCGATGCGGCTCCTCGCCTGGACGACCCCGGCGAGCGCCAGCACGAGCAGCGCCACGACGGTCCACTCGGACGCCCCGCCGGCCGGGAGGGTGCCGACGATCGGGGCGCGGGCCGCGCCGATGACCAGGACGCCGACCCCGACCGCGAACATCGGCAGGAGGAAGGAGGCCGGCGAGCGTCGCGTCGCGCCGGCGGCGACGCGCGCCGCACCGGCGAGGGTGGTCGCGTAGGTCGCATCGAAGCGCTCGGCGCCGCTCCTCCAGCTCCCGGCGAGCGCCCGGATCGGATCGCGACGGGACCAGGCGGCGACCCCGAGGACCACGGCGACGACGCTGAGCCCGAGCGCCGGCGTGAGCCCGTGCCAGAGCTTCGGCACGGTCTCCTCGCCGGCGAGCGCGGTCGCGAGCGGGGCGAGGCGGGTCGCCGCGAGCCCGCCGGCGACCCCGACGAGTGCGAGCGCGAGCCCCGGGAGCTCGAACGCACGGTCCGGGCGATGGGCCGGCGTGCCGACGGGGCCGAGGAACGTCCCCGTGATGAGCCGGACGCTGTAGGCGACCGTCCCGATGCTCGCGACGACGATGAGGACGAGCCCCGTCCGCGCGAGCATCCCGGGCGCCTCGACGAGGCCCTCGAGCGCCTTCTCCTTCGTGACGAACCCGAGCAGCGGTGGCAGCCCTGCCATCGAGGCCGCGGCGAGCGCCGAGGCGACGAAGGTCACCGGCATGGTCCGGGCGAGCCCGCCGAGGCGTGCGAGGCTCCTGGTGCCGGTCGCGTGGTCCACGATGCCGGCGGACATGAACAGGGTCGCCTTGAAGGCGGCGTGCGCGACCACGTGCAGTCCGGCCGCGGCGATCGTCGCCGGCGTGCCGATCCCGACGAGCGTGACGAGGAGCCCGAGCTGGCTCACGGTCGAGTACGCGAGCAGGGCCTTGAGGTCATCGCGGGTCAGCGCGATCCAGGCGCCGACGACCGCGGTCGCCCCACCGACGAGGACCAGCGTGACGTCCCACGCGGCCAGGCCGGCCAGGGAGGGGGCGGCGCGCAGCAGGAGGTAGACGCCGGCCTTGACCATCGTCGCGGCGTGGAGGTAGGTCGAGACCGGGGTCGGCGCGACCATCGCGCCCGGGAGCCAGAAGTGCAGCGGCAGCTGGGCGGACTTCGTCGCGGCCGCGAGGACGACGAGCAGCGCGACGGCGACACCGACGGGCGAACCGACGAGCGCGCCCGGGGCCGCGATCGTCCCCGCCACGGACGTGGTCCCGGTGGTGGCGGTGACGAGCGCGACCGCCGCCAGGAGCGCCAGGCCGCCGATGGCCGTGAGGACGAACGCCCGCAGCGCGGGCCGGGCCCCCTCGCCGCGGCCCGCGATGAGGAAGAAGCTCGTGATGCTCGTCGCCTCCCAGGCCACGAACAGGACGACGAGGTCGTCGGCCAGCACCAGGGCGAGCATCGCGCCCGCGAACACCGTCAGCAGCGCGACGATGCGGGCCGCCTT
>JBEAQO010000119.1:0-6560 GCA_041163825.1 Actinomycetota bacterium
CGCCGACCCCCTTCGAGCGGGGTCGGCGCCGCCGACGGGTCCGGGCCGTCATCGCGGCGTTGCTGCTCGCTGGCGCCGTCCCGCTCGCTCTGGTCCTCGTCGAGCGCCAGGACGACCCGGGTCCCGCGGAGGCGTCGGGGCCCGGCCCGACGCCGGAGGCACCGGGGGCACCCGACGCGGAGCGCGAGCCCGATGCGCTGGTCCGGCCGGACCTCGACGGGCTCGGACCGTCGGACCTCGCGCTCGCGCGTGTGCTGATCGAGATCGACCGGTCGGAACGCACGATGCTCGCGTACGACCTCGAGCTGACCGAGGCGTTCGGCGGACCCGGTGCCGACGAGGGCGGCCAGGGTGGGGGGATGGGGGAGGTGCCGGACCTCGAGGCGGTGCTGGCGGCCGCCGCCGCTGCGGCTGCGCGGGGCGAGGCGGCCCTCGTGGACAGCGCTGGGCGGCTTGCTGCCGGCGCGGGAGCACCCGGGGCCGAGGCGGTCCGGGAGGCCTACGTCCCCCACCTCGAGGCCTGGCGGGCCCACCTCGCCCGAGTGGCGGCGACCCCCGACGTGCTCCTGACCGAGGGAGGGACCGAGTCCGACACCGCCGAGATCAACGTCACCGCCGACGCGTTCCGCCGCGCCCTCGAGGTCGTGCTCGAGGGCACGGTCGATGCCGAGGTCGCCGCGTTCGCCGAGGCGATCCTCGACCGCGGGTTCCGCGGTTACGAGCGCGACGCCGAGGTGGTCTCGCCGTCACCGCGTGCCAGCGCCCGCTCGGCCGCGAGCTCGGCGACCTCGGCGAGCATGCGGTCGAGCTCGTAGTCACGCGGGGTGAACACGGCCGCGACCCCGGCCGCGCGCAGGCGCTCGGCGTCCTCGTCCGGGACGATGCCACCGACGACCACCGGCACGTCGAGGCCGGCGGCCGCGAGCCCGTCGAGCACGCGCGGCACGAGGTCGAGGTGCGAGCCCGACAGGAGCGAGAGCCCGACGACGACGACGTCCTCGTCGACGGCCGTGCGCACGATGTGCTCCGGCGTCAGCCGGATCCCGTCGTAGACGACCTCCATCCCGAGATCGCGCGCGCGCAGCGCCACCTGCTCGGCACCGCTCGAGTGGCCGTCGAGCCCGGGCTTGCCGACGAGGATGCGCAAGGGTCGGCCGAGGCGCTTCGCGGCCGCGGCCACGCGCTGGCGCGCCTCCTCGGAGCCCGCCCCTCGCGGCGGGGCGCCCGCACCTCCGAGGCCGGTCGGTGCCCGGTACTCGCCGAGGACCTCGCGCAGCCGACCCGCCCACTCGCCGGTCGTGACCCCCGCGTGCGCGCAGGCGATCGAGGGAGCCATGAGGTCGTCCGATCCCGCCGCCGCACGCGCCAGTCCGTCGAGGGCGGCGGACACCCGCGCAGCGTCACGAGCGCCCCGCCAGCGCTCGAGCGCGGCGACCTGGGCCGCCTCGGCCTCCGGGTCGCTGCGCTGGACCCGACCCTCCCCGACGGTCAGCGGCGAGGGTTCGGTGGCCGTGAAGGCGTTGACACCGACCGCGACCTGCTCGCCGGACTCGATGCGCCGGAGCCGCACCGCGTTCGATGCGACCAGCGCCGCCTTCATGCGCTCGACGGCCTCGAGCGCCCCTCCGTGAGCGAGGACGTCGTCGAGGAGCGCCGTCGACTCCTCGACGAGGGCGTCGACCTTCGCGCCCATGACGTGCGAGCCCTCGAAGAGGTCGCCGTGCTCGAGCAGGTCCGTCTCGTGGGCGAGGACCTGCTGGATGCGCAGCGAGAGCTGCTGGTCCCATGGCCGCGGGAGGCCGAGCGCCTCGTTCCAGGCCGGGAGCTGCACGGCGCGGGCCCGTGCGTCGCGCGAGAGGGTGACGCCGAGCAGCTCGAAGGCGATGCGGGCGATGTTGTTCTCCGGCTGCTGCTCGGTCAGCCCGAGGGAGTTGACCTGAACGCCGTAACGGAAGCGTCGCGCGCGTGGGTCGGTGACGCCGTAGCGCTCGAGCGCGATGCGGTCCCACAACCGCCCGAAGGCGCGGACCTTCGCGACCTCCTCGACGAAGCGGATGCCGGCGTTGACGAAGAACGAGGTCCGGGCCACGAGCGCCGGGACCTCCTCGGGCGCGAGGAGCCCGCGCTCGCGCACGGTGTCGAGCGTCGCGATCGCGTCCGCGAGCGCGAAGGCGATCTCCTGCGCCGGGGTCGCACCCGCCTCCTGGAGGTGGTAGCTGCACACGTTGATGGGGTTGAAGCGCGGGAGGTGGCGCACGGCGTGCGCGATGACGTCGGTCTGCAACCGCATCGACGGAGCGGGCGGGAAGACGTGCGTGCCCCGTGCGAGGTACTCCTTCAGGATGTCGTTCTGCGTGGTGCCGGCGAGCACCGCCGGGTCGAGCCCCCGCTGCTCTGCGAGCGCGATGTAGAGGGCGAGCAGCCACATCGCGGTCGCGTTGATGGTCATCGAGGTGTTCGATGCCCCGAGGTCGATGCCCTCGAAGAGGGTCGCGAGGTCCCCGAGGTGCCCGATCGGCACCCCGACCCGTCCGACCTCGCCCCGCGCGAGCGCATGGTCGGCGTCGTAGCCGGTCTGGGTCGGCAGGTCGAAGGCGACCGAGAGGCCGGTCTGGCCCTTGGCCAGGTTCGCTCGGAACAGGGCGTTCGTGGCGGCCGGGGTCGAGTGCCCCGCGTAGGTGCGCATGATCCAGGGGGCGTCGCGCCCTGGGTCCTCGGCGCCGGTCGGGGCCATCGGCCTCCCTGACGGCTCGGGGCCCTCGGAAGGGCTCTGCGACGCAGGGTAGCCTCGGGGGCTCGGGGACGGCCGAGTCGCCCCGGAGGCGGGCCGCGGTCCGACCGTCGGGCGGCCCGAGGAGGCAGCGTGCAGGTCCGGTCACGCTCGCCGCTCGCCGTGGTGCTCCTCGCGGTCGCGCTGGTGGCGCCGTCGCTGCCCGCCGCCGCACAGGCCCCCGACGTCGAGGGTGCGCGCCAGCGCGCGGCCGAGGTCCAGCGTCGGCTGGACGAGGCCAACGCCCGCTACGAGGAGCTCTACACGGCCGTCGAGGTCGCGATCGACGAGCTCGCCGACCTCGAGGCGCGTGCGGTGGAGCTCGAGGCGGAGGCCCGGACGCTCGATGCGGGGCTGGCCGCCCGCGCACGCGACATCTACAAGCGGGGTACGGGCACGACCTTCGAGCTCCTTCTCGGGGAGGGTGGACCCGACGAGGCCATCCAGCGTGCGAGCCTCGCCGAGGTGCTCCAGCAGCGCGAGACCGCGAGCCTCGAACAGGCGCTCGCGGCGCGCGTCGCGCTCGACCAGACGCGCCAGCTCGCCGAGGAGCGCCGGGTCGAGCTGGAGGCGCTCCGTGCCGAGATGGAGGCCGCGCAGGCGGCCCTCGAGCGCGAGCTCGCGGCGGCCCGGACGCGCGTGCAGGTGCTCGAGACCCTCGCCGCGCGACAGCGGCTCATCGACACCGCCCGCCAGCGCGGCATCTACTCGTGCATCATGGACCGGGGCGTCACCAGCTTCCGGGACACCTGGGGAGCGCCACGCTCCGGCGGCCGCCGCCACAAGGGCACGGACGTGATGGCGCCGTTCAACGTTCCGGTCTACGCGTTCACGAGCGGGGTCATCTCTCGCCACTCGAACAGCCGCCTCGGGGGCATCTCGCTCTACCTCCGCGGCGACGACGGGGCGGTCTACTTCTACACGCACCTCAACGGCTACGCCCCCCAGGGCGCGGTCGGGCGGCGCGTGGTGGCCGGCGAGCACATCGCGTACAACGGTGCGACCGGCAACGCCCGCGGCGGCGCTCCGCACGTGCACTTCGAGCGTCACCCCGGCGGCGGTGCCGCGGAGAACCCCTACCCCTACCTCGTCGCGGCCTGTCGCTGAGCGCGGGGACGTCGGGGCCCCCGACCGAGGGGTCGGTGGGACGGGAGCCGAGGAGACCGACGGTGCAGTTCGCCCTGTCCGCCGCGGTGCTCGCGGGCGTGCTCGTCGCCGTGCAGTCGGCCATCCTCGGGGCGTTCGGGGCGCGCCTCGATCCCTTCGTCGCCGCGATCTGGGTCCACGTCGGGGGGCTGGCGTTCGGGCTGTCGGTGGTCCTGCTCACGCGGCGCGGCCTGCAGTTCGAGGCCGTCCGGGCGGCACCGTGGGGCCTGCTCGCCGGCATCGCCGGGATCCTGCTCGTGGCCGGGGTGGCCGTGGCGGTCGCGGGCATCGGGCTCGGTTCGGCGCTCGCCGTCGTCACGGGGGCGCAGCTGCTCACCGGCTTCGCGCTGGAGGCCTCGGGGCTGACGGGCCGGGTCGTGGCGCTCGACCCGGTCCGGCTCGGGGGCGCGCTGCTCATCGTGGTCGGGGTCTGGCTCGTGTTCTCCCGCGGGACCCCGGGCTGACCGTCCTGCCTATGCTCGGGCCGGCCGACGTCGTGCGCGCGGCCGTGTGAGGGAGGGCGCTCTGATGACCTTGCTGCGACCCGAGGTCCCCACGGACCTCCTGATCGGCGGGCGATGGACGCCGGCCGGTGGGGGCGAGCGCCTCGACGTGCACGACCCGGCGACGGGCGAGGTGCTGGCGAGCGTCGCCTCGGCCGGCCCCGAGGACGCCCTCGCCGCGGTCGGCGCGGCGCACGGTGCGGCGGCGACGTGGGCGGCCACCGCGCCTCGGGAGCGCGGCGAGGTCCTCCGACGCTCCTTCGAGCTCATGATCGCCCGGCGCGAGGAGCTCGCGGAGCTCATCGTCCTCGAGAGCGGCAAGGCGTGGGCGGACGCGTACGGCGAGGTCACCTACGCGGCCGAGTTCTTCCGCTGGTTCGCCGAGGAGGCCGTGCGCGCGACCGGGAGCATCCTGACCGCGCCGGCGGGCGACAAGCGCATCATCGCGCTGCTGCAGCCGATCGGCGTGTCGGTGCTGGTCACGCCGTGGAACTTCCCCGCGGCGATGGCCACCCGCAAGATCGGTCCTGCGCTCGCCGCGGGCTGCACCGTCGTCGTCAAGCCGGCCTCCGACACCCCGCTCACGGCGCTCGAGATCGCCCGCCTGATGGGCGAGGCGGGGCTGCCCGATGGCGTCGTCAACGTCGTGCCCTCACGGAGCTCCGGCGCGACCGTCGGGGCGATGCTCTCGGATCCGCGGGTCCGGGCGCTCTCGTTCACCGGCTCCACCGAGGTCGGGCGCGTGCTGCTCGAGCAGTGCGCGAAGCGCGTGCTGCGCGCCTCGATGGAGCTCGGGGGCAACGCGCCCTTCCTCGTCTTCGACGATGCCGACCTCGACGCGGCCGTGGACGGGGCGATGGTCGCCAAGATGCGCAACGGGGGCGAGTCCTGCATCGCGGCCAACCGCTTCCTCGTGCACGAGCGCGTCGCCGACGACTTCGCGCGCCGCTTCGCCGAGCGCATGGGGGCCCTGCGGGTGGGCCCCGGACTCGACCGGGCC
Source organism: Actinomycetota bacterium (assembly GCA_041163825.1). Taxonomy (GTDB): domain Bacteria; phylum Actinomycetota; class Nitriliruptoria; order Nitriliruptorales; family Nitriliruptoraceae; genus JBEAQO01. The sequence continues at coordinate 5,420 of JBEAQO010000119.1, forward strand.
TCCGACGTCGGACCGGTCATCAGCGAGCGCGCTCGCGACGAGATCGCGGGGCTCGTCAGCTCGAGCGCCGCCGCGGGCTCGACGGTGCTGACCGGTGGCCGCGCACCGGCGCGCCCGGGCTGGTTCTACGAGCCGACCGTGCTCGGTCGCGTGGACCGCGACGATCCGCTCCTCGACGTCGAGATCTTCGGGCCGGTGGCACCGGTGACGACCTTCGCGAGCGACGACGAGGCCATCGAGCTCGCCAACGCGACCGAGTTCGGGCTCGCCTCCTACGTCTACTCGGAGGACCTCTCGCGCGCCCTCGGGGTCGCGGAGGCCATCGAGGCCGGCATCGTCGGTGTCAACCGCGGCTTCGTGTCGGACCCGGCGGCGCCCTTCGGTGGCGTGAAGCAGAGCGGCCTCGGTCGCGAGGGCGGGCACGACGGCCTGCTCGAGTTCATGGAGACGAAGTACGTGGCGACGGCGTGGGGTCGCGGCACGGGCGCGTGAGCGCGTCCGGGGGCCCATCGGTGCCGGTCGTCGAGCTGGTCGGGGTCGGCGTCACGATCGACGGCACCGACCTCGTCGACGGCGTCGACCTCGTCGTCGGCCGTGGACGGCACCTCGCGCTCCTGGGTCCCAACGGGTCGGGCAAGACCACGCTCCTGCGCGTGGTGTCGACCTACCGCTACCCCTCGCGCGGAGCGGTCACCGTGCTCGGCGCCCGGTTCGGACGCTCGGACCTCCGGGCCGTGCGTCCGCGCATCGGGCTCGTGTCGATCGCGCTCGACCCGCTCGAGCGCGCCGTCGCGTCCGTCGATGCGATCGTCGCGGCCGCGAGCTCGGGCGGCACGTGGCCGACCGATGCGCGCTGGCGCGACGATGCGGCCCTCGTCGACCGCGTCGAGCGCGCGCTGGAGCGGGTGGGCGCAGTGCACCTCGCCCATCGTCGACTCGACACGCTGAGCCAGGGCGAGCGCCAGCGCGTGCGCATCGCACGCTCGCTCTCGCTGGAGCCGGACCTGCTGCTCCTCGACGAACCCTTCGCCGGGCTCGACCTGGGTGGGCGCGAGCGCCTGATGGCCGACCTCGACCGCCTGCTCGCGGCCGAGGACGCGCCGACGACCATCGTCGTGACGCACCACCTGGAGGAGGTCCC
>JBEAQO010000120.1:0-18350 GCA_041163825.1 Actinomycetota bacterium
GGACGCGCGCGTGATGGGCAAGGTCGTCACGGTCCTGCGTCAGCTGCGCTGACCCGGGCCTCGGTGGGGGTCGGCGCCGCATCCCGGCTGGGCGCGCCGTCCGCCCGCGTGTCCGGGACCTCCCAGGGTTCGGGGACGCGCGCGAAGGGATCCTCCCGCAGGTGGCCCGCCAGCTCGGCGGCCGTGTCCGCATCGACCTCGGCCGTGATGGTCGTCCCGTCCTCGCGGTGGGTCACCTCGAGGACACGACCCCGGCGGTGCACGAGCGCGACCAGGTCCGCCCGCCCGTAGGGCAGGTCGGCGACGATGCGGCGGCGGCCGCTCGGGACGCGTTCGGCGAGGCGTGCGACGAGGGCGTCGATGCCCTCCCCCGTGAGCGCCGAGACCCGCACCGGCACCGGGCCGCTCGTGCCCGCGAGGCGCATCGCGAGCAGGTCGACGCGCTCGGGCTCGGCCCGGTCGATCTGGTTGAGCACGACGAGCTCGGGCACGTCCTCCGCCCCGATCTCGGCCAGGACCTCTCGGACCGCGAGCACGTGCGCCTCCGCCTCGGGGTCACCGGCGTCGATGACGTGGAGCAGCAGGTCGGAGGTCGCGACCTCCTCGAGCGTCGAGGCGAAGGCCTCGACGAGGCCGTGCGGCAGCTTGCGCACGAAGCCCACCGTGTCGGTCAGGACGATCGTGCGCCCATCGGGCAGCGCCAGCCGACGCAGCCGCGGGTCGAGCGTCTCGAACAACCGATCCCCCGTGGAGGCCTGCGCGCCGGTCAGGCGGTTGAGGAGCGAGGACTTCCCGGCGTTCGTGTAGCCGACGAGCGAGACCACGCGCGCACCCCGCCGCTCGCGCTCACGCGCCTTGGTCCGTCGGACACGGGCCGAGGCCGTGAGCTCGCGCTTGAGCTGGGACACGCGCCGCATGATGCGGCGGCGATCGACCTCGAGCTGGGTCTCGCCCGGACCACGACCACCGATGCCGGCGCCGCCGGCGGCCCGACCGCCGGCCTGGCGCGAGAGCGCCTCGCCCCATCCCCGCAGCCGCGGCAGCAGGTAGGTCAGCTGGGCGAGCTCGACCTGGGCCTTGCCCTCGCGGGAGGTCGCGTGCTGCGCGAAGATGTCGAGGATCACGATCGTGCGGTCGAGGACCTTGCGGCCGATCCCCTGCTCGAGGTTGCGCTGCTGGGCGGGGGTGAGCTCATCGTCGAACACGATCGAATCGGCCCCGTGCAGGCGTGCGAGCTCGGCGAGCTCGGCGACCTTGCCCCCACCGAGGTAGGTCGAGGGGTCCGGGGCGTCCCGACGCTGCACCACGCGTTCGACGACCGCACCCCCCGCGGTGTCGATCAGCCGCACGAGCTCGTCGAGGGACGCCTCGACATCGTGGAGGGTCCGACCCGGCAGCTGCATCCCGACGACGATGGCGAGCTCGACCGGCCGGATGATGTCGACGCCCTCGCGGGGCGCCCCCTCCTCGATGACCTGACGGCGCAGACGGCGCTGCTCGGCGCGCCCCGGGCCCGGCTCCCCGGCGGACCCCCGCGCCTCATCGACCGGGCCCCACTGCCCCTCGGGCGGTGGGGTCATGCGCCGGCCTCGATCGCGGCGAGCCAGGCCGCGTCGAGCGTGCCGTGCGCGACCTCGACCGCCGGCCCCGTCAGCGTCAGGTGCCCGTCGGCACGCCGTCCGATCGTGAGGGTGCCACCCGGCAGGTCCACGGTGACCGTCGCCGCGGGGCCGAGGTCCACGAGGCCGAGGCGCGCGGTGGCGACCGCTGCGGCACACGCGCCGGTGCCGCAGGCCGAGGTCTCCCCGACGCCACGCTCCCAGACGCGCAGCCGCAGACGCGAGCGGTCGACGACCTCGGCGAACCCGATGTTCGCGCGGTCGGGGAAGCGTTCGTGCGTCTCGAGCGCCGATCCGATCCGGCCGACCGCGGCGTCCGCGATGTCGTCGACCAGGGTGACGGCATGCGGGTTGCCCATGGACACGACCGAGACGTCCACGGTCGCCCCGTCGAGATCGACCGCATGGATCGCGCGATCCACGTCGGCGGTCACGAAGGGGATCGCGCCGGGCTCGGTCCTGGCCGGCCCCATGTCGACGGTGGCCGCCTCGACGCGCCCGTCCGTCCCGCGGTGGACGACCACCTCGCGCACCCCGGAGGGGGTCGCGATGCGGACGGTGTCGTCGATGGCGGCGACGAGCCCGTGGTCGACGACGTGCTTGGCGACCACGCGCACACCGTTGCCGCACATCGCCGAGCTGCTGCCGTCGGCGTTCGTGTGGTCCATGGTCACGTCCGCCCGGGCTCCCCCGGGTGCGATGCGCAGCACCCCGTCGGCGCCGAGCCCGGTCCGCCGGTCGCAGAGCGCGCGCGCGAGGGCCGGACCGACGGGTCGCCGACCGTCGAGGTCGACGACCACGACGAAGTCGTTGCCGGTGCCGTGCGCGAGGGTGAACTCCACGCCCGACAGCGTAGGGAGCGCCCCCGCGCTCCCGCGCCCGAGTGGACGCCGGCGGCACCCGCGCCGACCGCTGGGGTCGACAGCGGGCCGGGCGCGCACGACGGCCCTAGGGGCGTTCTCCCGGGGGCCCGGGGCCCCGCCCACGGTCCCCGCGCGCGCCGCCTAGCGTCCCCCTGACGCGCCGGCGTGGGCGCGAGCCCGGTGGGCCGTCAGGGGCCGCCGGTGCGGGTACGGCCGGCGGACGGCACCGAGCGGGAGACGGGCGGATGCGGTGGGTCAAGCGGATCGCGGTCGGGGTCGCCGGCGTGCTCGTGGTGGCGCTCGTCGTCGGGGCGGTCGGCGGGACCATCGCGGTGCGCCGCGGACAGCCCGTGACCTCCGGCGAGCTCGTGCTGCCCGGGCTCTCGGCCCCGGTCACCGTCGAGCGCGACGCCGAGGGCATCCCCACCATCATCGCCTCGACGACCGACGACCTCTTCCTCGCGCAGGGCTACGTCCACGCCCAGGACCGGTTCTGGGAGATGGACCTGCGGCGGCACGTCACCGCCGGTCGCCTCTCTGAGCTCTTCGGGGCCTCGCAGGTCGAGACCGACACCTTCATCCGCACGCTCGGCTGGCGTCGCGTCGCTGAGGCGGAGCTGGAACTGCTCGAGCCCGAGACCGAGCGGGTGCTCGCCGCCTACGCCGCCGGTGTCAACGCGTGGATGGACGGACGCTCCGGCGCTCGGCTCTCGCTCGAGCATGCGCTGCTCCCGCTGTCCGGACCCCGCGGCTACGTACCCGAGCCGTGGGAGCCGGCCGACTCGATCGCCTGGTTCAAGGCGATGGCCTGGGACCTGCGCTCCAACCTCGACGAGGAGCTGCTGCGCGCCCGCCTCGCGACGCTCGACCTCGGCCCGGGGCGCGACCACCGGGACCTCTTCCCCGCCTACGACCCGATCGCGCATCCGCCGATCCTGCCCCAGGGCGGCGAGGTCGTCGACGGCGCCTTCGCAGTCAACGGGACCGGCGTCCCGCCGCAGGGCTCGAGCGTCGCCGCGCCCTTGGGCGAGGGCGACGTCGATACCGCGGCCGTCAGCGAGGCCCTCGACCCCGAGACCTCCTCGGCCGTGCTGGCCGCGGCCGCCGCGGCCCTCGAGGCCGCTCCGATGATGATCGGCGACGGGTCGGCCTCGGGGGTGGGATCGAACTCCTGGGTGGTCAGCGGCTCGCGCTCCGCCTCGGGTGCGCCGCTGCTGGCCAACGACCCGCACCTCGCCCCTTCGCAGCCGGGCATCTGGTACCAGGCCCGACTGCGCTGCGAGCCGGTCGGCCCCGACTGCCCCTACGTCGTGTCCGGCTTCTCGTTCTCCGGCGTCCCGGGGATCATCATCGGCGCGAACGACACCATCGCCTGGGGCTTCACCAACCTCGGTCCCGACGTCGCCGACCTCGTCATCGAGCGCATCGACGGCGAGCGCTACCTGACCGAGGAGGGCTGGAAGCCGCTGGAGCTGCGCACCGAGACGATCGAGGTCGCCGGCGGCGGACCGGTCGAGATCACGGTCCGCGCCACGCGCAACGGCCCGATCTTCTCCGATGTCTCGGAGGGGGCGGGAGCGCTCGCGGTGGGTCCGCTCGGTGACGGACGCTCCGACGCGGCCGGCTACGAGCACGCGATGGCGCTGCGCTGGGTGGCGCTCGATGCGCGCGGAACGGCGAACGCGCTGCCGCGCCTCAACGCCGCCCGCGACTTCGTCGCGTTCCGCGAGGCCGCCCGCGCGTTCGAGGTGCCGAGCCAGAACCTCGTCTACGCGGACATCGCGGGCAACATCGGCTACCAGGCGCCCGGCGCGATCCCGGTGCGTCGCTCCGGCGACGGCACGCTCCCACTCCCCGGCTGGACCGGGGAGTTCGGGTGGGAGCGCTTCCTCGCCTTCGAGGAGCTGCCCTGGGTGCTCAACCCCTCCGAGGGCATGGTCGTCACGGCGAACCAGCTCGTGCTCCCGCCCGGCTCGGAGCCCTTCCTGCACGTCGACGTCGCCTCGGGCCACCGGGGGGCGCGCATCACCGAGCTCCTCGGCGATCGCACCGATCTGACGCTCGATGACCTCGCGGAGATCCAGTTCGACAACCACAACGCCAACGGCGAGACCCTCCTGCCCGCGCTGCTCGCGATCGCCTCCGACGACCCGATCGTGGTCGACCTGCAGGCACGGATGGCTGGATGGGACCTTCAGAACGATGCCGACTCCTCCGAGGCCGCGGTGTTCAACGCGGTGTGGCGCCACCTCCTGATCCGGACCTTCCACGACGAGCTCCCCGACTGGGCGTGGCCGCGCGGCCACGGCGACTGGTGGAAGGTGGTCGACGAGCTGCTCGCCGAACCCGAGTCGCCGTGGTGGGACGATGTCTCCACGTCGGAGCAGGAGACCCGCGACGCGATCCTCGAGGCGGCGATGCTCGATGCCCACGACGAGCTCGTGGCCCTGCTCGGATCGGACCCGTCCCGCTGGTCGTGGGGCCGGCTGCACACGCTGACGCTGCGCCACGGCACGTTCGGCGCGTCGGGGATCGCACCGCTCGAGGCGCTGTTCAACCGGGGCCCGCTCGAGACCTCCGGCGGCGTCGACATCGTCAACTCGACGTCCTGGGACGCTTCCAAGGGCTACGAGGTGGACTGGGTGCCCTCGATGAGGCTCCTCCTGGACCTCTCCGACCTCGATGCCGGGCGCTGGATCCAGCTGACCGGCCAGTCCGGGCGTCCCTTCCACCGCCACTACACCGACCAGGCCGAGCGCTGGCGGGACGGGATCACCACGCCGTTCCACTTCAGCCCCGCTGCGACCTCGGCGGCCGGCGTCGCACGTCTGACGCTCGTGCCCGCCGCCTGACCGGCCTCTCGATCGGGGGCCACGCGCCCGCGACGCGCCGCCATGCGCGGACGTCGCGGGCGCGGCAGGTCAGGCCATCGAGCTCCGGCCGCGCGGTCGTGCCGCGGCGCTGAGCCGTGCGACGAGCGCCTCGCCCGCGGACGCACGCGTCGTGACCGTCGCGGCCGCCGCTCGGGGGTCGGCGCGGAACCACGCTCGCTGGCGCCTCGCGTAGCGGCGCGTGCGGGCCGCGACCGCACGCGCGAGCCCCTCGAGCGGGAGCCCACCGTCGAGCACCAGGCCGGCCTCGGCGACGCCGATCGCCGCCGCGACCCCGCGCGACATCGGCGGGTCGAGGGCGCGCAGGCGCGCGACCTCCTCGACGAGCCCAGCAGCCACCATCGCCTCGGCTCGGGCGTCGATGGCCCGTGCGAGCCCCTCCGCGGGCGGATCGAGGTGCACGACCGCGAGCCCGGGCAGGACCGAGTCGTAGCGCGCCCAGGCGTCGTCCTGCTGCGAGAAGGGTCGTCCGGTCAGCGCGATGACCTCGAGCGCACGCACGGTGCGCCGCAGGTTCCGTGCCGGGATGCGCAGGGCAGCCTCGGGATCGAGGCGCGCGAGCTCCGCGTGCGCGCCCGTCGCGTCGTCACCGAAGCGCTCGACGAGGGCCGCTCGGACCTCCGGGTCGGTCGGAGCGAGTGCGAGGTCGTCGACGACCGCCCGCCAGTACAACCCGGAACCGCCGACGAGCAGCGGCACCCTCCCGGCCGCGATGACCCGGGCGATGGCCGGCCGGGCGAGCTCGCGGAACCTGGCGACGGTGCAGTCCTCGTTCGGCTCGAGCGCATCGATGACGTGGTGGACGACGCCTCGGCGCTCCTCGAGGGTCGGTTTCGCGCTCGCGATGTCGAGCCCGCGGTAGACGGTGAAGGCGTCGATGGCGACGACCTCGACGCCGATGCCGGAGCGAGCGAGCTCGAGCGCGGCCTCGACCGCGAGCCCGGACTTGCCCGACGCCGTCGGTCCGAGCAGGGCGACCGGTGTCGGCGCTGCCGGTGGACGAGGGTCCTCCCCCACCGCGTCAGCCGACGATCGGGAGCGCGCGTGCCCGCACCGCGCGGTCACCGGGCCGGTCGAACGCCTGCGCCGGCGCGAGGAAGGACGGCGCATCCGCAGGGAGGCGCCAGTCGCCGCGCTCGGCGAGGTCGCGCTCGGCGGCACGTCCGGCTCGGGTCCGCCGCACGGAGCTCGGGGCCTCCGCGAGTGCGTAGTTGACCGCGGCGGACACGACGCGCGCGGTGACGAGGTCGCCCGGCGCGTAGGCCGGCCCCTCCGGGGTGGCCGCGGGAAGGTGCACGAGGTGGTTGCCCGGGGTGCGCGCTGAGACCCGCGCCGCGTCGGTGCGCGAGGGCGACTCGACGAGCAGCTCCTGGTCCGTGCCGACGAGGCGCTCATGGGCGGCGAGCGAGGCCGAACGGGTCACCGCCTCGAGGCGGTGGTAGCGCTCGGTGACGACGTCGGGGGCGATGAAGTCGTCGACGAGCTCGGCCGCCGGGGTGCCCGGCCGCGGCGAGTACTTGAACGTGAACGCCTGGTCGTAGCCGACCGACTCGACGAGCTCGAGCGTCGCAGCGAAGTCCGCCTCCGTCTCCCCCGGGAACCCGACGATGATGTCGGTGGTCAGCGCCGCGTGCGGGAGGAGCTCGCGCGTCCGCGCGACCAGCTCGAGGTAGCGCGCGGCCCGGTAGGAGCGCCGCATCGCTCGGAGGATCCGGTCCGAGCCGGACTGCAGGGGCAGATGGAGGTGGGGGCACACGTTCGCGGTCGAAGCCATCGCCTCGAGGACGTCGGCGGTGAAGTCGTGCGGATGCGGCGAGGTGAAGCGCACACGCTCGAGCCCCTCGACGGTCCCGAGCTCGACCAGGAGGGCGGCGAAGTCCGAACGTCCGGTGAGGTCCCGTCCGTAGGAGTTGACGTTCTGCCCGAGCAGGGTGACCTCCACGACGTCGTCGGCGACGAGCGCCTCGACCTCCGCACGGATCTCGCGCATCGTGCGGGATCGCTCCGGTCCCCGCAAGGAGGGCACGATGCAGAAGGTGCACGCGTTGTCGCAACCGACCGAGATCGACACCCAGGCGTGGTGACGGACCTCGCGCTTGGCGGGCAGCACGGAGGGGAACACCTCGAGCGCCTCGAGCAGCTCGACGACGGGCAGCGCGGCGGAGTCGGCGGCGGCGAGCAGCTCCGGCAGCCGACCCAGGTTGTGCGTGCCGAACACGACGTCCACCCACGGCGCGCGGCGCGCGAGCGACTCGCCGTCCTTCTGGGCGAGGCAGCCGCCCACGACGATGGTGAGGTCGTCGCCCGCCGCGCGGCGCGCGTCCTTGACGGCCCGGAGCGCCCCGAGGGTGCCGTAGAGCCGCTCGTCGGCGTTCTCGCGCACGGCGCAGGTGTTCAGGAGCACGAGCCCGGCATCGTCGGCCGACTCGGCGCGGCGCCAGCCGGCCGCCTCGAGCAGACCCGCGGCGCGCGCGGAGTCGTGCTCGTTCATCTGGCAGCCGAACGTGCGGATCGCGTAGGTCCGGGTCCCGCTCACGGCGCTGGCTCCGCACCGACCGTGAGCGCCGGTGCCGCCTCGGGTGAGGCCGTCGCTCGGGCGACGAGCTGCCGCACGACGAGCCAGGTCGGCACGAGGAGGACGGTGAGCGCGCCCATCGCCATCGCCTCGAACCCGGCGAGGCCGACCGTCACACCGGAGAGGATGCCGGCGAGTCCGCCGGCGAGGTTCATCGCGAGGTCGCTGACCCCCTGGGCCGCGGGGCGCTCCGGCTCGGCGACCGCTTCGGTGACGAGCGCCGAGCCCGCGATGAGGGCGAACGACCAGCCGGTCCCGAGCAGGACGAGCCCGAGGGTGAAGGCCGAGGGCATCGCCGGGGCGGTCCGACCGGCGAGCAGCCCGGCCGCCGCGAGCTGCGAGAAGCCGACCAGCAGCATCGGACGCGCGCCGAACGCATCGGTCAACCGCCCGACGATCGGGCTCAGCGCGTACATCCCGGCGATGTGCAGGCTGATGGTCAGCCCGACGACCTCGATGTCGGCGCCGTGGTGCTCGAGGTGGACCGGGGTCATGACCATGACGCCGACCATGACGGCGTGCGCCGCCGCCATCCCGACGATCGCCGCGAGCACGGTCGCATCCGAACGGACCCGTCCCCAGGCACCTCGGTGCCCGAGGGCCGGTGCGCGCCCGTCCCGTTCGGAGCGCTCGCGCGCGACGAGGAGCGGATCCGGCCGGAGGCCCGCCCACTGCACGAGCGCGGCCGCGACGAAGACGGCGGCCGAGAACAGGTAGGGCCCGGCGAGCGCGGGCACGCCGAGGATCGCCGCGACCCGGGCGCCCGGTCCGGTGAGGTTGGGTCCGAGGACGGCGCCGACCGTCGTCGCCCACACGACGATCGAGAGCTCGCGTGCGCGACGCTCGTCACCTGCGAGGTCGGTGACCGCGTAGCGACCCTGCAGGTTCGCTGCGCTCGCGGCCCCGAAGGCGACGGACGCGATGACGTGCAGCGGGAAGGACCCGACGACGGCCGCGACCACGGCGACGAGCGCACCGAGCGCGCCGACGAGGTAGCCGCCGACGAGCCCGGGCCGGCGGCCGCGGCCGGTCGAGGTGGCGATGGCGAAGGCCGCGGCCGCCGCACCGAGGGTCGCGGCCGTCGCCGACACACCCGAGAGGGCCTCCGTGCCGGAGAGCTGGTAGGCGAGCAGGCCCACCACTGAGATCCCCGACCCGACCCCGATCCCACCCAGCATCTGGCTGGCGACCAGGACGCGCCGTACGCGCTGCTGGACTGCTGCATCCATCGTGGCGCCCTCCGTCCCGCGGACGACGGCCGGGAGCGGGCGTCACGTGGGGACCGCCGACGAGCGTAGGGTCGATGGCGCGGCGACCGATGCGGCCCGCCCCGGGGGGCGCCGCGGGCCGGCCGGCCCACCCTCGGCCGCTACCGTCCCGCGACCGCTCCACGCGTCGTCAGGGACCTCGGATGTCGACCCGACCCGCCGTGGGCGCCGGCGGCGCGCGGCGGCCTGCGTGGCTGCTCGAGATCGCGAACCTGGCGTCCGGGGCCGGCAACGCGCTCGTGCTCGTCGCGCTCCCCTGGCTCGTGCTCGAGCGGACGGACAGCGCCGCCCGTGCCGGCGCGGTCGTCGCGATCGCCGGGATCGCGATCGTGGTCGCCTCCCCGCTCGTGGGCTTCGCGGTCGATCGGGTCGGACGACGCACCGTCGCGATGACCTCCGACCTCGTCTCGCTGCTGTCGGTGCTCGCCTACCCGCTGCTCGATCGCACGATCGGCCTGACCTTCCCCGCGATCGTCATCCTCGCCGTGCTCGGCGCCGCCTTCGATCCGGCCGCCTACACCGCTCGCAAGGCGATGGTGCCCGAGGTGGCGGAGGCGAGCGCGATCGACCGGGTCCGGCTGACCGGGATCCACGAGGGCGTCTACCTCGCGGGCTGGACGGTCGGTCCGGCCCTGGGAGCCTGGGCGATCGCCGTGCTGGGTCCGGAGGACGCGCTCGGCGTCGCCGCGCTCGGGTTCCTCGGAGCGATCGTCGCCGTCCGTGCGCTCCCGCTCGAGCCCCGCCGCGTCGCCGACGCCGAGGTCGCGATGGCGCCGGGCGTGCGCGCGTTGACCGAGGGCCTGCGGCTGCTCGCGCGCGATCGCGTGCTCGCGACCGTCACCGTCGTGATCATGGTCTACCTGCTGCTCTACCTCCCCACGGAGTCGGTCCTGCTGCCCGTGCACTTCGAGGCGCGCGACGAGGCGACGGGGCTCGGCTTCACCATGTCAGCGCTCGCCGGCGGTGCCGCGCTGGGCTCGTTCGGCTACGGCTGGCTCGCTCAGCGGCTCCGTCGCCGCACCATCGTCCGCATCGCGGCCCTGCTCACCGCCTTCGCCGTCGCCATCATGTCGATGCTGCCGGCGCTCCCGCTGATGATGCTCGGCGGCCTGCTGCTCGGGCTCGGCTGGGGGCCGCTCGAACCGATGCTGACGACCCTGGTGCAGGAGCGTGTCCCCGAGCAGGCGCACGGACGCGTGTTCGGGCTGCAGCTCGGCCTGTACTCGGCGCTCCCGCCGGTCGCGCAATGGCTGACCGGCGTCTCGGCGGACGCGGTCGGGGTCGGTCGGACCTATGTGGGCATGGCCGTGCTCTTCGGAGCCACGTCCCTGGTGGTCGTGGCCCTGCCGACGTTGGCCGGGCTCGACGCCGTCGACCCCGAGGGCCCTCAGGCGCCCTCGGTGGGTGCCGCCGGCACCTGACCGGTCCCGGCCGCCACGAGGCCGACCGCGACGAGGCCGACGAGGGCGGCCGAGGCCCGACCTCCCGGCACCAGCAGGAACACCACGCTGAGGCCTGCGAGGACGCCGAGACCAGCGAGGGCCCGCTGACGGTCACGACCGACGAGCAGCACGAGCGCCGTCAGCACGGCGGGGACCCCGACGACGATCCACGTCTGCAGCACGTCCATGGGTCCTCCTGACCGTGCGTCGCCGCGCCAGCTCGATGGCCGCGTCCGACGCGGGGGAGGCTAGCCGGACGGCTCGGCCCCTCAGCGGCCCGCCGTGCGCTCCGCTTCGCGATCGGCGAAGACCGCCTCGCGTCCCACCTTGCGGGCGAGGCCGTCGGGATGCCCCAGACGGCGCAGGTGGTCGACCGTACGACGCAGGGCGGTCTCGGGGGCGACGTCGCGGTGTCGGGCCGCGGCGGCCCGGGCCTGCGCGAACGCCTCGGCCTCGGGGTCCGTGGGTTCCACCGCGCCCAGGGCCGCGGCGACGTCCCCCTCGACGAAGCCGCGGGCGAGGAGGTCGCGTCGCAGCCGAGCCGACGCGTGGCCCCGGGCCCGCCGCTCCGCGACCAGCGCGGCGATCATCGCTCGGTCGTCGACGAGGCGTTCCGCCCGTGCCACGGCGAGCGCGGCCGCCACGACCTCGGGAGCGAGGTCACGCTCGAGCAGCTTGTCGCGCAGCCGGCCCTCGGCCTGCGGTGCGGCCGATGCCGAACGACGGACGAAGGCGAGCGCACGTCGGAGCTCGCCCTCATCGACCGCTCCGGTCGGGACGTCATCGGACGGACCCGATGGGACCGCCGAGGCGGCCCCATCGGGCTCCTCGTCGTCCGCGATCGCGTCGTCGGCCGCCGCCGGGTCGAAGACGACCTCGCGGGTGATCCCTCGGTCGGCGAGCCACGACTCCGCGTCGCGGGGCATCCTCAGGCCTCGGCGTCGGACTCGCCGCCGTCCTCGGCGTCGACGCCGTCCGGTTCGGCGGCCGCGAGCGGATCGATGCCGAGCTTCTCCTTGACCTGCTTCTCGATCACCGCTGCGACCTCGGGGTGCTCGCGCAGGTAGGAGCGGGCGTTCTCCTTGCCCTGACCGAGCTGGTCACCCTCGTACGTGTACCAAGCACCGGCCTTGCGGATGAAGCCCTCCTCCACCGCCACATCGATGAGGGTGCCCTCGCGCGAGATGCCCTGCCCGTAGATGATGTCGAACTCCGCCTGACGGAACGGCGGGGCGACCTTGTTCTTGACGACCTTGACCCGCACCCGGTTGCCGACCGCGTCCGTGCCGTCCTTGAGCGTCTCGATGCGACGGACATCCAGTCGCACCGACGAGTAGAACTTGAGCGCTCGCCCACCGGGCGTGGTCTCCGGCGAGCCGAACATCACGCCGATCTTCTCACGGAGCTGGTTGATGAAGATCGCGCTGGTGTTCGACCGGTTGAGGGAGCCGGCGAGCTTGCGCAGTGCCTGGCTCATCAGTCGTGCCTGCAGACCGACGTGGCTGTCGCCCATCTCGCCCTCGATCTCCGCGCGAGGGGTGAGCGCCGCGACGGAGTCGACGACCACGACGTCGATCGCCCCGGAGCGGATGAGCATGTCGGCGATCTCGAGCGCCTGCTCGCCGTTGTCGGGCTGCGAGACGAGGAGCTCGTTGACATCGACGCCGAGCGCCGCGGCGTAGGTCGGATCGAGCGCGTGCTCGGCGTCGATGAAGGCCGCGATCCCGCCGGCGCGCTGGGCCTCGGCGACGATGTGGAGCGCGACGGTCGTCTTCCCGGACGACTCCGGCCCGTAGATCTCGGTCACCCGGCCGCGCGGGATGCCCCCGATGCCGAGGGCGAGGTCCAGCGAGAGCGCGCCGGTCGGGATGGCGGCCACCGGCTGGCGGGCATCGTCCCCGAGCCGCATCAGCGAGCCCTTGCCGAACTGCTTCTCGATGTTGGCGAGCGCCACGTCGAGCGCCTTGTCGCGGTCCACCACGGGGTCCTCCCTCCGGCGGCGCGCCGCGCCGCTGCCTGGTCTCGGTGCCTGCTCCTGCTGCCCGGTCCTGCTGCCCGGTCGCGGCCTCGGAGACCGGTCCGGACGGCCTGCGGGGACCCTAGGGACCCCGGTGGCCGCTCCCCTGCAGGGGTGGCGACCGGCTGTGGACGGACCGTAACCGAACAGGTGTTCGGTGTCCAGCATCCGCTCCGTCCACCCGGCCCGCCACGGGCGGCTCGCCCCGAGCCGTCCTCGGATCGCCCCTCGGCCGTCACCCGACGGCAACCACCGGGACCCCGACCCGGCGTAGCGTCCCGTTCGACGCCGCCGCGGACTCCCCTCTCCCGGTCCACGACGAGCGAGCACGGGAGTCGGGGTGACGCCACCACCCCCTCCCGTCGGCCGGTGCCTCGGCCCCGGTCCCGGGACCCCCGACGTCCACGCCGTCGGGGGTCCTCGCGTCGGGGGTCCACCCGTCGGGCCCGACCCTTCCGCGGGTCCGGTCCTGCCGGACGACTAGGGTCGCCGCGGACCAGCGACGAGGATCCGACATGTCCCCCGACCTCCCGGCGTCCACCCCCGGCGTCGCCGCACCGGAGCCCGCCGGTGCCCCGACCGGCCCCGGTCCCGAGGGTGCCCCGGGGCCCGGCACCCGCTTCGTGTTCCTCGACACCGAGGCCACCGGGCTCGACCACGCCCGCCACGAGCTCACCGAGGTCGCGTGGGTCGTCCGCGACGAGGACGGGACCGAGACCGAACGCCGCTACTACCCCGAGCACACGCTCGACGCGGCCGAGCCGATGGCGCTCGAGGTCTCCCGCTATCACACCGCGATCGCTGACCGGCCGCGCACGCCCGCGGCCGAGTGGCTGCCCCGCTTCCTCGAGGACGCGCGAGGCGCCGTGCTCGTCGGGGCGGTGCCCGACTTCGACGCGAAGCACCTCGAGCGCATGTGCCGCAAGCTCGGGCTCGAGCCGACCTGGGACCACCATCTGCTCGACGTCGCGACGCTCGCGCTGCCCCTGATCGCGCCCGGCCCCGAGGTCCCGCGCTCGCTGTCGAGGACGTGCGCGGCGCTGGGCATCCCGCACGACCCGGCTCAGGCGCACGGTGCGCTCTACGACGCGAAGCAGGCCATGCGGGTCTTCGACCGCGTGTGGGAGCTCCTCGGTGCGCTTCGCGCCGCGGAGGCACCGCTGCCCGCGCCGGTCCCCCTGACCCCGAGCCTCCCCGCCGGGGTCCCGCCGGACGGCGAGACGCCCGGCCCCGCCTGAGGCCGCGGATCGACGCTCAGCGCCCGCTCAGGCGTCGCCGCAGGAGGTCGAGGGCCGCGGAACCGAGCCGGGCGATGACCGTGGCGCGATCGCCGGGGAGCTCGCGGCCGTGGGACTCGACGTGGCCGTCGGGGTGGGCCAACGCCCAGAACACCGTGCCGACCGGGAGACCGTCGACCGTGCCGGGGCCCGCCACACCCGTGACCGCGAGGCCCCAGTCCGCGTCGAAGCGCTCTCGCGCTGCGAGCGCGAGCGCCTCGGTGACCTCGGCGGACACCGCACCGTGGCGCTCGATCAACGCCGCGTCGATGCCGAGCACGTCGCGCTTGGCCTCGGTCGCGTAGACGACCGCCCCGCCGCGCAGGACGCGGGACGCGCGCGGCACACGGCCGAGCCGGGCGCAGATCGCCCCGGCGCTCGCCGACTCGGCGGTCGCGACGCGCTGGCCGGCCTCGGCGAGCAGGCGCACCACCGTGGTCTCGAGGTCCTCCTCGTCGAGCCCGACCACGACCTCGGGCCCGAGCGCGGCGACGACCTCGGCCAGCGCGGGCTCCGAGGCGCGTCGGGCGTCGGCAGCATCGCTCCCGCGCACGGTCAGGCGCACCTGCACGCCGTGCTGCTTGGCGAGGAAGGCCAGCGTGACGTCGTCGCGGCCGGCGAGCAGCGGCTCGACGATGGCGGCGACCTCGGACTCCCCACGGCCCGCGGTGTGCACGAGCCGGGTGACGATGGCGCCCGCCGGGGCGAGCCGCGCGACCTCCCCCACGACGAAGCGGTCCCAGAGCTCGTGCAGCTCCCAGGGGACGCCGGGCAGCGCGACGACCGTGACCGTCGCGCCGTCCGGTCCGGCGCCATCGACGTCGATCGCGAAGGCCGGCGCGGTGCCGGCCGGCTCGACGGCACGTGCTCCGACCGGCACGCGCGCCTGCCGCCGGTTCTGCTCGGCCATCGGACGGCGCAGGCGCGCGAAACGCTCGGCGATGGCCGCCTCGAGCTCGTCGCGGTGCTCGAGCTCGACCCCGGCGAACGCCGCGACGGCCTCGCGCGTGAGGTCATCGACGGTGGGTCCGAGCCCGCCCCCGACCACGACCAGGCGCGCCCGTCGGGCGGCCACGCGCAGCGCATCCACGAGCGCGGCCTCCTCGTCGCCGACCGCGAGGCCGAGCACGACCGCGACGCCCTGCTCGGCGAGCCGCTTGCCGATCCATGCCGCGTTCGTGTCGACGAGGTCGCCGAGGAGGAGCTCGGAGCCGACCGAGACGAGGGCGGCGGGCACGGCCGCACCGGCGCCGGCGCTCATGCGGACGGGCCGTCCGCCGGACCGCGCACCGGCGCCTCGCCGGAACGGACGAACCACAGCGCGGCCCGCCCGTACTGCAGCCCCGACCAGAGCGTGAGCACGAGCGCGACCTCGAGCGCACGGCGCCCGAGGACCTCGTCGACGGGTGAGAGCACGAGCGCGACGGCGATGATCTGCGCGAGGGTCTTGGCCTTGCCCCACGAGTTCGCCGGCATGACGACGTCACGACCGGCGAGCAGGCGCAGGCGCAGCACCGTCACCGCGACCTCACGGGCGAGGATGGCCGCGACGATCCACCACGGCGCCTCGCCGACGACCGCCAGCAGCAGCAGCACCCCGCCGATCAGCAGCTTGTCGGCGATCGGGTCGGCGAGCTGCCCGAAGCGGGTGACGTAGCCGTAGCGGCGGGCGACGGTGCCGTCGATCGTGTCGGTCAGCGCGGCGAACACGAACACGGCGAACGCCCACCAGTCCGCCCCCTCGCCGTCCGCGAGGACGAGGAGCGCGACCACCGGCACCAGCGCCACACGCAGGAACGTGACGAGGTTGGGGGGATGCCACCAGCGCGGGGTCACGACGGCGGACCGTCGGCGGCGTCGTCGACCCGGGCGATCAGGTCGACCCCCTCGGTGGCGACGACCGTCGCCGCGACGAGCGTCCCGCTCTCGAGCCGCGGCGCGCGACCCTGCGCGTCGACGAGGCGGACCTCACCGTCGCCGTCCGGGCCCTCCCGGTGCGAGCGGCCGACGACCCCGCCGTCGTCGTCGAGCTCGACGAGGACCGTGCAGCGCCGACCGACGTGGCGCCGGGCGGCGGCATCCGCGATGCGCTCCTGCACGGAGCGGATGCGCTCGAGGCGCGCGCGCACGACCTCGTCGGGCACCCGGTCGGGCATCGTCGCCGCCGGCGTGCCCTGCTCCGGGCTGAACGGGAAGGTGCCGACCCAATCGATCGAGGCCTCGATGAGGAAGCGCTCGAGCACGTCGACATCGTCCTCGGTCTCCCCGGGGAAGCCGAGGATCAGGTTCGAGCGGAACGCCGCGCTCGGATCGCGTCGACGGATGCCCTGGATCAGCTCGAGGAAGCGCTCGTGGTCGCCGCGGCGCGCCATGCGGGTCAGCACCGGTGCGGCCGCGTGCTGCAGCGAGAGGTCGAAGTAGGGAGCGACCGCCTCGAGGTCGAGCATCGCGTCGACGAGCGTCGGGGTGAGCTCGGCGGGCTGCAGGTAGAGCAGCCGCAGGCGCGCGATGCCCTCGACGGCGGCCAGAGCCTCGAGCAGGCGAGGCTGCAGATCCCGCCCACCCTCGAGGTCCTTGCCGTAGGCGGTGGTGTTCTCGCTGACGAGGACGAGCTCGACGACGCCCTCGCCGGCGAGCCAGCTCGCCTCGGCGACGAGCTCGTCGAGGGGCCGGGAGCGGAAGCGGCCTCGGAACGACGGGATGGCGCAGAACGTGCAGGTCCGGTCGCAGCCCGAGGCGATCTTCAGGTAGGCCCAGGGGGTCGTGCGCCCGTCGACGGTTGTGCGCCGGCGCACGGGGAACCGCGGGCCGCTCGCCGGCACACGGTCGAGGAGGTCCTGGCCCGTCCCGACGGCGATGAGCGGCAGGCTCGGCAGCGCACCGCGACGCGACGCGAGACCACCCGCGACCGGTCCGCTCCCGGCCGCCACGCTCCTGGCCGCCACGCTCCCGGCCGCCACGCTCCCGGTCGGGGCCGCCCCGGCGAGCTCGGTGGCACCGCTGGTGCCGATGCCGTGCAGGCGCGTGGTCAGCCGGCCGCCCAGCGCATCGCGGATGAGCTCGGGCAGCCGCGGATAGGCGTCGAAGCCGACGACGGCATCGGCCTCGGGGATGGCCTCGGCGAGCTCGGCGCCGTGCCGCTCGGCCATGCAGCCCACGACGAGCACCGAGCGGGCCGTGCCGGTCGACTTCAGGTCGACCGCGGCGAGCACGGTGTCGACCGACTCCTTGGTCGCCGGCGCGATGAACGTGCACGTGTTGACGAGCACCACGTCGGCCGACTCGGCGTCCTCGACGATCACGTGTCCGTCGGCCGCGACGAGCCCGGCGAGCTGCTCGGAGTCGACCTCGTTGCGGCCGCAGCCGAGGGTGACGATCGCGACGCGCGCGATGTCGGTCTCGCTGGGCGGGCGCACGGCAGCTCCGGAGCGGTGGGACGACGGGGGACGGTGGGGCGGCGCCCCGGTCAGAGACGCTCGGCGCCCTCGAGGGTGTAGCGCATGGTGACGACCTGACCGCCCGCGCCCGGGACCCCGAGACCCTCGCCGTTGAGCGTCTGGACGACGCCGCCGGCGTTGCCGTACTTCACGACGATCTCGGTGCGGCCGCGGTACTCGAGCGTCTGCCCCGCGTCGGTGATGCCGGAGGCGACCTGGACGCCGTCGACCTCGACGCTCATCCAGCACTTCTGCTCGAAGCTGAGGACGAGGCGCACCCCGTCGAAGGTCGGCTCGGGCGCGACCGGCACCGAGGGCGCCGGCGTCGAGGCGTCCGTGCCGTCGTCCTCGACGGGCGCGGCCGTGACCGTGTCCTGGGGCACCACGGCATCGGGAGCCCGACCACCGGAGCCGAGCCCGAGCCACACCACGCCACCGGCGACGAGCACGATGGCGGCGACCCATCCCGCCACGGGCGGCACCTCGCGCGGCGGGCGCATCGGCGTCGCAGCGACGGTGCCGAGGATCTCCTCGGCGACCTCGTCGCGGTCCTGATGGTGCTCCCGGTAGCGCGCGACGAGCGGTTCGGCATCGAGTCCGAGCGCCAGCGCGTAGTTGCGCAGGAACCCGCGCGCGTAGACGTGGCCGGGGAAGACCTCGAACCGCTCGTCCTCGATGGCACGGAGCTGGTCGACGCGGGCTCGGGTCGCGGCGGCGATGTCCGCGAGCGAGCGGCCCTGCGCGACACGGGCCGCGCGCAGCTCCTCACCGATGCCCGACGCCATCGTCACGTCCTCCGCGGCCCCCAGCGCCTTCGCCGCGCTCGGGCGAACGGTCGCGACGGACGGCGCGTACGGGCAGTCCTGGCTCGTGCCCGGTGCACCCCCGCCACGCGCTGTGGAGAACCTGTTGGCAACCTACCCCACGCGCGCGCAGCGCGCACCCCTGGGTCGGTGCCGGG